>JAYWMS010000165.1:0-8345 GCA_035873215.1 Nitrospirota bacterium
CTACGACACCACCACCTGCCAGGACACCAATGATAATATCTCCGGTTGACATTGTTTCATCCATGACCTGAATCCCCTCTAAACTATCCGGTTTTTTCTGTCGGCTGCCGTGCGGATTGTCGCGCCGTCACCACCCAAAACCCAACTGCCCCGATGAATTGAATAATCCCGATGACACTAAAGGCTCCAGTATAACCGATTGTGGCCACGAGGACACCCGCGAAAATTGGGCCACCAGCATGCCCTATATCCATGATCGTGCCGCGCAAACCCATCCCCGCACCGACATGGTTTTCTTTAGCCAAATCCGCTATCAACGCCGCGGATGATGAAGTAACGACCGCTTCGCCGAACCCGAATCCTGCTCCTAGAAGGAGCAATCCACCAAAATATGGTACTGACGGCATGGCGATGATCGTGGCACCACATATCACTAACCCTAATGTGATTAACGGTCGTCGCCCGACTTGGTCGGAAACCCGACCCATGACCGGCTTCGACAAAAACGACGTGAGCCCTTGCACTCCGAACAACAAGCCCCCTTCGGTCAGGCTTAACCCTATGGATAACCCGTAGAGCGGCAGAAATGCCATGAGTGTGCCGTTGGCCATCATTTTTGCGGCTTCCGCCAGACTCGTCACCAACATTTGTGCGTGCCCCATCACTGCTCTCAGCCCCGCCACCAAATCACGCATTATCGAAAGTCTTTCCCCAGACGCCGTCACCGATTCCTTAGGTTGCACATACAGAATCACCCCGTACAACACCAAGGACAACAGACCGAAACCACCAGCCACGAGAAACGTTTGGGTGAACCCGGCTGAATCAAGTAACCACCCACCCAACATGGGCCCGAGCAACGCCCCTCCCTGTGCTGCGGAGGTATACCATCCTAGGGCTGCACCTCGATTCAACGGATACATGGCCGCCACAGTGGCCAGGGCCAATGGAGTGAACACGGCAGTCGCCAAGCCATGAATCACGCGCACGACAATCAACGCATCAAGGTTCGTCACCATGGGATAGACAAACGGGGGCAGGGCAAAAGCCAAGACGCCCACCGTCATTAATTTTTTTCGGTTTATGAGATCGGATAAAGCCCCCATCGGCAATTTGAGACACACCCCCGTGAGCGTCGACGCGGCGATAATCAATCCCACCGCAACCGGACCAGCGCCCAGTGATTCCGCAAACGGGGCTAAGGCCGGCATGCGCACGAGGTTATAGCTGATAAAGGAACAGCAGCCGACACCGCAGAGGAGCCAAAAGACGGGAGTGGGGATCATGAACGGGTTAGGAGGAGCATAGGGGGCATGCAGCAAGGGGCGAAAAGAATCATGGCAAGAAAATCACGCTAGCATCGGACTTCCGACGCTGTCAAACGATGAGACATAACGACGCATTAGCGGGAAATCGGTGGAGGGAACCCGATCAGTTCGGTTAAAAATTATTCTCCATCGTTTCCAGAGGTTCCGATTTAGTGTGAATTTTTTCAACGGTGAAATGGTGGAGTGATTAGACCGCGACACCCCACGCACATGACCATGAAACCCAGATTTTTCTCTTGACATAAGTTCCATATTTATTGAAAATTGAATCTACTTCCTATTTTATACGTCCCGCATTGCATAGGATGATTCATCCATGCGGACCGACTTTATCCGTACCTCTCATTCCCAATTTTCCACGCCGCCAGGGACACGTTAAAGACTTGCTGTCTCATTCCTGAAATCCCGGCGTATTGTCCGAATGGAATGCGGGAAAAACCAGCACCATGTTCCTTCTGCATTAAAAGGAGGGTCAGGGCATGGCTACACGTCTCACCACACAAGACCAACATTGGGCGGTTATCCTTGCCGGGGGTGAGGGTACCCGTCTCACTCCATTCGTCGAACGCTGGCTAGGCCAGGCCCTGCCGAAGCAATATTGTACTTTCGTTGGAACACGATCGATGTTCCAACATACATTGGACCGCGCCAGACAACTCACCCTTGCAGACAACACCGTCACTGTCATTGCTCGATCTCACAGTGCCTACGCGTTCCAACAGTTTGAGCATCGGGCATCGGGCACCGTGTTAGTGCAACCAACGAATCGGGAAACTGCTGCGGGGATATTCCTTGCACTCACCTATATACGCACACAAGCCCCCCATGCAATTGTGACCATTTACCCCTCTGATCATTTCATTTACCCAGAAACCCCCTTTATCGAGACGGTGCATCAGGCCATTTGGACAGTTCAACATTATCCGGAACGACTTGTGCTTCTTGGGATTGAGCCGGACCACCTGGAACTACAGTATGGTTGGATTCAACCTTCGTACGAGTTGGCGCAGGTGGCAGGTAATCCCATTCAAGCGGTCCACTCCTTTATCGAAAAACCCACGTGGCGCCAGGCCATGGCCGCGAGGCGCGCTGGAGCTTTGTGGAACACCTTTGTTCTGACGTGCCACGTTCATACGCTGTGGGAACTGGGATGGCGCTGTGTGCCGGATATCATGCCATTGTTTGAAAAACTCGGCCGCGCGATTGGCACGTCACAAGAAGGGCACATCCTCGACCTCATTTATACCCTCATGCCCGTCCGAAACTTTTCTGACGACCTGTTGCAGCAGATAGCAGAACGCATCGCGGTCATCGAAGCCAAAGATATCGTCTGGAGTGATTGGGGACATCCGAAACGAGTAGTCTCAACGTTGAGAAAAATTGGGAAAATGCCTCGATTTCCGGGGAATCTTGTTGAAGCCTATTCGTAGCAGAATGGGAACCCGAGAGGGGCACGAACACTACGATGCGAGGACGGCTTCTAAGGCCTCCGCCTCGGACTCATAAAGCGGGACCATCGCCGCAAGGTTGAGACTTTCAAGGAGGGTCTTTACCTGATTCCGAGGTTCCACCCAACTCATCTGGCGGTTCATACCCGTGAACTTCACGAAGGCCAACACCATGAAGCCCAACCCGGCACTATCGATATAGGATAAGTGATTCAAATTCAGCACAAGATAGTGCTCTTCCGTCACACAGCATTGATTCATGATAGCTTTGAAATTCCATCGGGCAGCAGCATCCAAACGACCGTGTAAATCCACTATTGTTACATCTTTTAACGTCCGTACCACAACATCCATGACAAGTACTCCGTGAGATGCTTTATCGGCAGACCCCCAGATCGCTTTACCAATCGAATTACGTATTTACTCCTAATAAATTCCTGTCGCCGACGATTACCTTCCTTTTCCGCTCGTTAGAGATCGTTCCTTTCCCGAATAGAAAAATTCCTGGTACAATTATCCTCATTCATGCCACCTGCCATCCATCCAGTTGATCTCATTCAAGTCCTCCGTCACAAACAGCTCACGCCGGCTATCGTCTTTTTGACCTCGCGCCGGTCTTGTGATGAGGCTATCCAAACCTTTGACCACAGACAGAGCACCATTCCGCCTAAGCGCTCCGCAGCCATAGCCCAAGTCTTAGATCGCTTGGTTCAGGACTTTCCCAGCATTACCAATCATCCGCTCATTCCCATCGTGGTACGCTATGGAGTCGCTGCGCATCATGCCGGACACTTACCT
The DNA here is from genome assembly GCA_035873215.1 of Nitrospirota bacterium. Taxonomy (GTDB): domain Bacteria; phylum Nitrospirota; class Nitrospiria; order Nitrospirales; family UBA8639; genus JAYWMS01. The sequence goes on from JAYWMS010000165.1 coordinate 3,575, forward strand.
TCATGGAAAATTGCGATTGAGGAACTCATGCGCAAAGGCTGTTTGGATGCGGTTTTTGCGACAACCACGTTGGCTGCTGGCGTGGATTTTCCAGCAAGAACGGTGATCGTCACCCAATCGTCCGTACGCAAAGCACGAGACTTTTCGGACCTCACCGTGAGCGAGATTCAACAACTGGCTGGACGGGGTGGGCGTCGGGGGAAAGATTTTGTGGGATTTGTGGTGATCACACCCTCACCGTATATCGACATCCACCATATCGCCAAAGGGTTAACCGGCAACCCCGAACCTATCGATAGCCAATTTGTCATTTCGTATCCGATGGTCCTGAATCTCCTCAAAGCCCACACCATTGATCATATTCACCCGATTCTCGAAAAAAGTTTTGCACAATTCCAACTTGATCAGCGTGCCGAGGTGTTAGAAAACAAACTCGAAACAACCGAAGGCCAACTGGAACAGTTTGGGCCGCGAGAATGTGCCGATTGGATTACGCAATGGCAGGCATTTGATCACGCCCGCAAGCGCCGATCACAACGCCATACAAAAGTACGACAGGAATCACCAGAAGTGACGGCCCGCCTTCCGTTTCTCACGGCGGGGCGGCTTGTGGGCTTTGGCAAGGACCGGGGTGTCGTCCTCCGTCAATATCGGAGCAAGGGTCAAGCACACTCCATGCTGACCATCCTCCGCGATCGCGGACGAATTGCTGAATATCCCGCAACGCAGGTTTCCCAAGTCTACGATCATATGCTGGACATTGAAGTCATTCGCTCGTTTCCCTGGTGCACCCCACGCAGCCTCGAAACACTCACGCAGGAGTTGCCGGAACTGCCGGCGCGGCCACGTCCCCTACCGATCTTAATGGAACCGGTCATTTCCGAAGACCCCATGGTCACCGAAACACTCAGCGAGGAATTTTCCTGTCCAACCTGTCCCTGTCGGAATGCCTGTCGAAAAGAATTCGCTATTGGGTTACAACTTCGACAGGAAAGTCTGCGACACACGAAAACCATCCATGCCTTACGAACAGAGCTTTGGCACAAATTTCAACAACACATTGAAATACTCCAACAGTTTGGGTATCTCACGCCCACTTGCCAATTAACGTCGGACGGGGAATGGGCCCGGCTCATCCGCATTAATCATTCCCTTCTCCTGACGGAACTCATTCGTATGGATGCGTTCACCACCATTGAACCGGCCTTGCTCGTGGGTGTAGTGGCCAGCATTGCCTTTGATGATGATCGACCTGGGGCCTTCCCGCGTCGCAGTCAAGCGCTGGCATCGGTACTTGGCCAGGTACGAACCGTGGCGCATTCACTAGCCGCCTATGAAGACCCGCCGCTGCTGCGCTCCGATGTGGCGGCATTGGGTGAAGTGTGGATTGGCCAACCAAGCCTGTCATGGCTCGACTTGATCCACAAGACAACCATGGCCGAAGGAGATATCTATCGATTGCTAGCCAGAACATTGGAATACTTATCCCAAATCCATGGATTGAGAGCGACGCATCCAGATCTTGCCGACATTGCCGACCAAGCCATGACCCTCATGCGCCGCGATGTGTTGGAGGAACTCCCGTGATCCCTGATAAGGGATTTGATTTCAGCCCCCTCCTTTGTAAGGAGGGGTAAGGGGAGGTAGAGAATTGGATGCAACGAAAATTTCCTTTATATTTGAATTTACAATTTCAGGAATGACACCTCACAAATCAAAGTTCACGGCTTACGGATCACGGATTAGGGAATAGAATAACCAATGACTTACGACGAACTCTCTTCCCAACTGCACGACTTCCCAGTTCGTCTGTTGCATCGCCTAGCCCAAGGAAGAATCCATCGACATTTTCGCATGGGCAAAACACGTCTGGTGCATGTACTCCTTTCCCTACCGCCGGAACAACTTGAAACGATATCGGCCGAAGTGGTCTCCATTATTCGTTTTCAAGAAACGGTACCGGCGGTCCCTAAGCCAACCCTACAGCCCCCAACCCAGTCAAAGGTCAGTAAACCTACGGCAAAGGAAGTGGCATCGAAGGAACCCACGGCTCCTTTACCACCTCCGATCACGACTTCCGAATTCCTGGAAGGTATCGGAGTACCCGATACCCCACAGTCCTTTTCTCCTGACACATGGCAACAGGAAGCCATCGACAGTCTCAAGACAGGAGACGTCATCGTGAGTGTGCCTACCGGGAGTGGGAAAACCTTTGTCGCGGTGGAAGCGGCACGCCAAGCTATGGCAGCCGATCAAACGGTCATCTACACTTCTCCACTGAAAGCACTCTCTAATACCAAGATGACGGAATTCTCCCAAATCTTTGGCGCCGATCAGGTGGGCATTCTGACCGGTGATCGGCGCGATAATCCACATGCCCCCATCTTAATCATGACCACCGAGATTCTTCGGAATTTGTTGTATGATGCAGCTGGCGGGGAAATCGATATGCGGATGGATACGTTAGGCTTGGTGATCCTCGATGAATCTCAGTATCTCGCCGATCCAGAACGTGGTGTGGTCTGGGAAGAAACGATCATTTTTTGCCCGGCCCAATCACGGCTGCTCTTACTCTCTGCATCAATCGGGAATCCGGAAGAAATCGCTGCGTGGATCAGTCACATCCGATTAACAGAGTGTCATTTGGTTCACCATCGGAACCGCTCCGTCCCCCTCCGCGCCGCCTACTTGGACCCGTCGGGCCAATTTACGCCCCTATTCCGCAACCGTGATATCGTGCTTGGCCAAAAGACGACGCTCCACCCCGACACGCAACACCTCTTCACCCAATACGAAGAACACACGCTGGGTCATCGACATCGGCGATGATTGGGAACTGTTGAAAAAGCATGTCCTGAGCAAAGTCGAAGGGTCCGCCAGCAGCGTTCTCTCCCCTTATCAGGCTCACATACTATCACATACTAAATGTACCCTCCGTGGGCAAAAGCGGCTGGGGCCTTGCCTGCGGGAAAAGGGGTCCTAGGGCCCTTGGGATTGGGCAAATGAAACTTCGGATCTTTTTGAAAAGCCCCTATTCTCTCCCTAGATTTCAAGATCTAATAAGGGATTTACATCAATCGGCGTGATCGAGTTTTCTTTTCTTCCTCAGGATCTTTGTTTGGCTGGCAGATTGGGCACTGGCACATTTTGCGCAACGCTCCAAAGGTATACAAGCCGGTGTCATGCCCATCACTCCACTTGAAGCGAAGTGCGTAGCGTCCCACCGGTTCAATATCCTGCAGCATGATGAGCATGGGCACATCATCCGGTTTGAGTTTTAACTCCCCAGTCCATTCATCCGTGCACCCGGCACACGGGCAATGTAACCGCAGATAACGAATGGGATACACCCCTTTGTGCCCATCACTCCAATCGATGCCAAAAACGCCTTTTTCCAGCCAGTCCATGTCCTTGGGTTCAATTGAGGAAGTATTCATATCTTGTATGTCCTGAATTTATTCATGAAGCTTTCTTCCCGCGACTAGGAGGCTCTACCTCCCCTTGCCCCTCCTTACAAAGGAGGGGAACATGAGTTCACTGATCTTTACCTTACAAACATATTCAACGGTCACTTGTTTTCAGGCAGATGATCTTCCTGCCCTGTACCATACGGAACCTGTTGTGGTTCTGCGACTAAGAAGTCCAACGCCGGTAGTCGTTTGCCCACCACCACGCTAATATAGGCCGTGGTAATTTTTTCCAACTCCTCACGTACTTGCCCATCGGCTTTCAGTCGGGTCGCCAATGAGAACTTCATACGCCGCGCTTGTTGAACAAAGGCCACACTCCCTGGTGACATCGGCAAACATCGATCCCACCCGGTTCGTTCACAATGGGCACACACCAACCCGCCGGCTGACGGCGCGAACCGGCCACCCACCGAGAACAACCCTCCTCCACAGGATGCACAGTGGTCAATCTGCGGTCGAAACCCTGTTTGTCCCAAGACATGAATTTGAAACACGAGCGTGAGTAACCCCGCATCCTCCATGGTCTGTAAGGACCGCAGTCCCTCTCTGATCGTAAAGAATAACACAGGACTGGGATCCCGCTCTGCAGTCACGGCTTCGACTAAGGTTACCATTCGCGCCGCTGCGGACATGCGCTCCAGGTTGTCCCGCAAGGAAAAAAAACTTTCCAGGATGTCGACATTGCTGATGGAGGCTAAGGCATCGTTTCTCCTATCAAACACTGTCAATCGCACACAGGTAAACGGCTCTAACCCGCCGCCAAACCGGCTTTTCATCAGCCGAGCCCCGCGAGCGATCCCTCGCACTTTTCCCAAACGCACCGTGAAGAAGGTGACAATACGATCAGCTTCTCCCCAACGCTGGCTTTTCACGATAACGGCATCGGTGGTCACTAACGCCATAGGACGTGCTCTCTCATTATCATTTTGTTTCTACCAATTCGGTGTTTCTTTAATCCCTTTACACTATCCGTTCGCCCTGAGCCTGTCGAAGGGCGAGGTTTCTCCACAGGTTGAGTTCATGTCCTTCGATGAACTCAGGAGAGCGTTCGACGAGCCTGTCCTGAGCAGCGTCGAAGGGCTCACCACGAACGGGAGGTAAACATATTTATAAACCACGACACTAAACCTATTGGAAAATTAGACAGAACTTTGCAACCAAGAACCTCATGAAACCCTTGCCGAAAACAACGTTCTCCAGCATAGCCCTGCTACCGTATATGATCCAACAGTACCCATGCCAAGGTGAGATAAATCGTGACCCCGGTAATATCCATGACCGTGGTTATAAACGGGCCTGCG
>JAYWMS010000183.1:0-2109 GCA_035873215.1 Nitrospirota bacterium
GGACCATCGCTGAGTAGTATTTGGTTATTAAGACCTCGTACGTTTCCTCATCGCCTTCTAGTAGTTTCTGACTAATGATGAGGTCCTGTTTAATGACAGAAGCCTTGGAAAGAGTCGTTGCACGTAAATCATTGAAAGGCCACGAGGTATGTACGGGGTTGGAAGTAACAGCTTTGGGAAAAGCATATGAACTGTGAGAGATAGCTAATGAACCTGCGTGCATGGTGTTCCTCCTTTGATGACCAATGTTGATACATCAAATAGAGCAACCCTTATGCCAATTTGTATTTTGGCAATGGAACGGATGTAAGCTCTTGATCTAATGAAGAAAAATGAAATGGAAGAGGAAAGAAACTTGAGAGGAAGAGTGGAGTGGCTCCCGAAATTATGGGAGGCTCACGAAATGTCGTGAAGTATTAGTTGGAACGACGGATCCCTAGTTTTTTCATGCGGGAATCTAGGGTTGTGGGCTTTAACCCAAGTATTTGTGCGGCACCCTGGTCGCCGCTTACCTTCCAACCGGTTTGGTCGAGCACAAGGAGAATGTGCTGGCGTTCGTGTTCTTCAAGAGTAACTAATGCTCCTGATTCTGCCGAGGCATTCGCCTTGAAAAACCAATCTCCAATGACAAGGGAAGAGGATTCACTCAGAATCACAGCACGTTCCAACACATGCTCCAATTCTCGAATGTTTCCTGGCCATGCGTAGTTTTGAAGGTTTTTAATTGTGCTAGACGAGGTGCCTTCAATGACTTTTCCAAATCTTGTAGCAAATTTCTTGGCAAAGTGACGGACCAAGTGGGGAATATCTTCCTTCCGTTCTCGTAATGGAGGAAGGTGAATGGGGAATACATGCAATCGGTAAAAAAGGTCAGACCGAAAATGTCCGGATTTCATCAGATCTTCTAGATTGCGGTTTGTGGCAGATATGACCCGAACATCGACCTTAAAGGTCTTCGTGCCTCCAACACGTTCGAATTCTCCTTCCTGTAATACACGAAGAAGTTTTGCTTGAAGATCTAACGGGAGGTCACCAATTTCATCTAAAAAGATCGTACCTCCATCAGCAAACTCGAATCGCCCGATACGCTTTGACACGGCACTGGTAAAGGAGCCCTTTTCGTGACCGAACAATTCGCTTTCGATCAATCCACTGGGAATGGCGGAACAGTTTACCTTCACCAAGATCTTTTGATTTCGGTTGCTTCGATTATGGATAGCGCGTGCAATGAGTTCCTTGCCTGTCCCGGTTTCGCCGGTGACTAAGACCGTGGAATCGGTGGCGGCAACAGTTTCCACATTCTTAAAGACCTTCTTGATGGCGGGGCTGGCCCCAATCAGTTCCTCAAAATTATGCTGAGCTTTGATTTCTTCTTGAAGATACAAGGTTGTGTGCTGCAGGTTGCTGAGTTCCGCTTCCGTTCGCTTCCGATCGATACCCAGTGCGATCTTGTTTGCCACCGATTCCATTGCCTGGAAGGCTGTTTCCGTGAGGGACTTGCGCGAAAACATGGCCATCACTCCCACGAGCCGATCTTCCACGATCAACGGGTAACCCGCGAACGCCACCATCCCTTCTTGGGTTGCCCATTCCTGATCGTGGATGCGAGGATCACCGATGACCGAATTGGTCAGAAGGGGCTGGCGTTCTTGAGCGATAAGACCGATCTTAAATTTGCCGACGGGCACGCGGGCATGTGATCCATCAATTCTGGTGTACGTCCCCGCGCTGGCCTGCAGATCTAAAACGTTTTCCTTTTCGTTCACCGTCCAAATGCGGGCGAACGCCACATCGAGGTATTGAACCAGACCTTCTGCACAACGTCGGAGGTCGTCACGTAAGGTTTCACTCTGGGTGAGGGCATTGCTCACATGCAAGCTTAAGAGCGCCAGACGCTGTCGCTCGAGTAGCGCCTCCTCTGCAACCTTGCGGTCAGTGATATCGACAAAGGTCACCACCGATCCGATGAGTTCCTGATCGCGCCTCACGGGATAGGACCAGCATTCGGCGCGAATAAAAGTCCCATCGGCACGCCAGAGAATCTCATCATCTAAGTGTATGCCCTCCCCATTCTGGAAAGACTGGTATAACTGGCATTCCTCGACGGGG
>JAYWMS010000190.1:0-2627 GCA_035873215.1 Nitrospirota bacterium
GCTCTTCCGATCTTCCCACCTCTCAAGAAAAAACAAACCCTCCGTCGACATGTGGTTGAACCGGACGATCAACGCCATACAAAATTATCCGCAGAACAGTGGTTGATGGCCCTGCGAGATGAGTATGTGTGTTCGTACATGAAGCAGGGAGGATCATCGATCAAGTTTGCAGTAACAGATGGGGTATCCTCCCATAAGGTGTTACATCAAAAGCTCCATTACTTAGCAAAAGCCGAAGGCGTATTGTTTGTTAAAGCCGATGCTCGTTTCACAAAGTTGCACCTAGTGGATCGACTGTTTTTCAAAGTTGCTAAACAAATTGACTGGGATAAATTAGCCTACAACTTCGTAAGGCAACTGATCATCGAAAAGGGATATCAGGTGCCTGCACATCCGGCAGACTTTAATCTCCAACAGTTGGCCAGTCTCAATAATCGCCGGGAAGCCTTGTTCTGGCGGGATCTCCAGACGTGGTTAGAACAGGACCTTGAGCGCGATAGCAGCTTATGTCGTGAATTTCGAATGGCCATGTTGTCCCTGTGCCTGGCGCAGTTTCAGGCGGGAGAATCTGACCTCCAGTTGGCCCAAGCGATCAAAGAATGGCTTCATGGAGAGTTGGGGCTCATTTCAAGCGTCAAGAAGGCGCTCATTTTTCAAAAAATTGGGCGGCACAATGCTCGATTTTTGCTGACATCCCTCACGCATTGGGTAAAACGGACAGGCAAATCAGGGATACTTATCACTCTGGATATCGCACGCTATCTTGTCCCAAAACCATCGACTCAATCGGATAGCAACTTCTATTACACACCGTCAGCAGTTCTCGATGTCTATGATGCCCTCCGACAGTTCATCGATGGGATGAATGACATGACGGCATGCTTAATGGTCGTACTCGCCCCGCCCTCTTTCTTAACCGATGCGCGACGAGGATTGGATCGCTACGAAGCGCTAAAGTTGAGGATTTGGGATGATGTGCGAGATAAACTGACTCCCAATCCACTTGCACCGATGGTTCGGTTAGCGAGCGTCAATGAGGAGATTGGTGGTGATCAATCAGCCGCAGTGGCGATGACCACTACGCTGAATCCTGACCAATACATCAACCGGCAAGTCATTGAGGGGCTTCGGGCGGGTGTGCCCAATCAACATGTCATCCGAGCATTGGGGTGTTATCAACCGGAGGTTGAAGGATATTTCCAGGGTATTCTACAAACAGCAAAGGAGCAAGCACGTCAAGGTCGAACCGCAAAGGGGATGATTGTACAAGGCGGTTTTGGAACAGGAAAGTCACATGTGCTGGAGTATCTACAAGACTTTGCGATGCAACAGAGCTGCATCTGTAGTCGCATTGTGATAAGCAAAGAAACCCCGCTCTACAATCCGACGAAAGTCTTTACTGAGGCCCTATCGTCGGCACGAGTGCCTGGAAAAATGGGGCAGGCGTTGTCCGAGATGGTAGAAGGCTTGGATGTCAGAAGTCGAGAATTTCAACATTTGGTGCAGTGGGTTCATGATTCAGCGAATGGCATAGACCAACGGTTTGCCGCGACGGTCTTTCTATTTCAACGCATGGGAAGTGACCCAGAACTGCGCCATCGTGTGATTCGGTTTTGGAACGGTGAACCAATTTCCATGGCTGATGTCCGAAGTTATCTACGCGAGTGTGGCGTGCCCAAACGCTATTCGTTCCCAAAAATTAAAGAACCCGACCTTGCAGTACAGCGTTTTCGATTCATGGCTCGGTTGATGCAGGCAGCAGGGTATTCCAGTTGGGTTCTCTTTATAGATGAAGCAGAATTGATCGGGCGTTATGCCTTTTCGCAACGAGTCAAGTCGTATGCCGAGTTGGCACGTTGGCTGGGCGTATCATGTGAAATTGGCATCCCGGGGATCGTGTCAGTCGTGGCTCTGACGGATGATTTTCAGTCAGAAATTTTGGAACACAAAGGCGATCGGGCACGTGTCCTTGATTTGCTGGGCCAAGTTGGATCGCGTGCCGTGATTGAAAAACATGCTGAGGAAGGGATTCGTTGTATTGAGTGGGATGCCAAACCATTGCGTGCCCTAGCCCCTGAACGTATTGAAGAAGCGTATCATCGCATTCGGAACCTGCACCAGTCCGTGTATGCGGGAATCAACGGTGTCAGTGACGAAAAATATACGGTGCAGCCCGTATCCTTTCCGAGAAGTCGAATGCGAGAATGTGTGAAAGGGTGGGTGACCGAATGGGATTTGAAACGAGTACTCCACCAGGAAAACGTGGATCTGGAAGTCCGATCAGTCAAGCCGGAATATCAAGAAGATCAAACATTGGAAAGTTCTTCAGAAGAAGAAACGAACCCCTGAGAAATGCTTTAGTGACAGAACCCTCCAACTATTCTGCATCTCATTTCATCGTGGTGGCCTAACAGGTCCGCTCAATGTGAGGACCGCTTAAGCCCTGTCAGGAATGTAGGACAGGGAGGCCCTCTCACTCATCGAAGAATCGTATACGATCAACTAGAAAAAAGTGATTTCAGATTCAGTCCGTTCTTGTCACCGGAAAAAATACCCTGTCTTTGCAGGCTTAAGGTATTTCTACGGCAAAGTAAGTCCAGTGGTATTGTAATTAGTGGGACCACAGG
>JAYWMS010000208.1:0-3717 GCA_035873215.1 Nitrospirota bacterium
TGGCAATGAATAATGGAGGTCCCGAGGCCGCTGCTTGAAGGGCATTGGTTAGTCGAGCGACTTGTTCAGGATCAACCAGATTTCGGGAAAAAAGAATGACCCCGCCAGGGCGATATTCCTGAATCCAATCAATTAGTTCAGAGGTCACGGCAGTCCCCCAGAAGCCAATCATCATCAATTGGCCGACGGTCTCTCGTCGTGTGAGGTCCATCGGCTTATTTTGTTCGATTCGCGCGGTTTAAAAGAAACTGGAGGAGGAGTCGCGTGCCGATTCCTGTCGGTCCCTTGGGAATGTAGGCGCGCTCCGACGTGCTCCAGTCTGTGCTGGCAATATCTAAATGGACCCATGGGAAATCGTCGACAAATTTGCTGAGGAAGACTGCTGCGGTAATCATGCCTCCACCCCGGCCCCCGATATTCCGCATGTCAGCCACATCACTCTTAAGTTGTTCAAAATATTCGTCCCACAACGGCATTTCCCATACGCGTTCCCCAGCCTGGATTCCGGCTTGCGAGAGTTCTTTTTTCAGGGAGTCGTCGGTGCCCATCATGCCGATCGCAAATTGTCCTAAGGCGACGGCGCAAGCGCCCGTTAACGTCGCGATATCTACAATGCATTGCGGCTTGAATCGAGAGGCATAGGCCAAACCATCAGCCAAAATGAGTCGTCCTTCGGCATCCGTGTTTTGAACTTCAACGGTTTTTCCATTGAGCATGTTCAACACATCTCCAGGTTTGGTGGCCCGCCCTCCTGGCATGTTTTCGGTTACGGGGAGTAAGCCGATGACATGCAGGGGAAGTCGCAATTGGGCTGCTGCTCGAATCGTGGCCAACACCTCGGCACCCCCGGTCATGTCCGCTTTCATTTGTTCCATGTTCTCGGAGGGTTTGAGCGAGATGCCGCCAGAATCAAATGTGACGGTTTTCCCCACGAGTACAATAGGTTTGTTCGCTTTCCCTCCACCGTGATATTCCAGGATAAGGAATTTGGCAGGCTCGATACTGCCGCGGGAAACGCCAAGAAGGCCCCCCATACCTAATTTTTCCTGATCCTTCTTTTCCAAGACCTTCAGCGAGACACCTTTTTCTTTGGCAATTTTTCTGGCCTCTTCTACGACACGAGATGGTGTCAACACATTCGCAGGATGATTGCAAAGATCACGGACAAACGTGGTTGCGGACCCACTGACTTCGCCGCGACGGACACCGATTTTAGTATCCGATACCTCACCGGCTGAGGGCACCAATACAGTTAAGCTGTTGACATCTTTTGACTGGGCATCCTTCTTGTCCGTTCGATAATGTGTGAACCGATAGTCGCCAAGAATGGCCCCTTCCACGATGGCTTGTGCGATGACTTCTTGTGGAACCTTTACCGTATCCGAGCCGAATACCGGCAGGGCACAGGATTGTGCGCTGACTTGTCGAACACGCTTGATACATGTAGCTGCCGCTTGCCGAATGCGATCGAGCGTGCAGTCGTTCCGCTTTCCCAGACCGACAAGCAAGATTCGTTTGGCAGAAATGGCGCCTCGCGTGTGAAAGACCACCGTCTGATTCTGCGTACCCTTAAATTCTCCACTCTGATGCAATTCCTGGAGCGCGCCATTCAGTGCTTTGTCCAATCCCTGGATGCTTTTGGGCAAGGTCTTGTCGTCTTCATATCCAGCAAGAACAAGAACATCCGTGGCTTCCTTAGCTAACTCACCGTGCTTCACGAGGCATTTCATATCTTCTCCCAATCCTCCTAGAATAAACGTGAATTCTGGCTCCTAGACCCCACGTGTATGTGGGCCCCAAATAAACTTATGCAATTGAACCTGAAAACGTACGGCGAGCCGATCATGAAGAATCCAACCTGCGAGCTGCTGCAGGTCCAATTCTCCAAAAACCGGACTGAATAACACGGTACACCGATCATATAATTTGAATCGATGAAGCACCTCGACAGCCCAATCGTAATCTTGTCGATCCCTTATGACAAATTTAACATCATCCTTTTTAGAGATGATATTCAAGTTATCCCAATACATGCGATCGGACATCTCACTTCCGGGACACTTCACGTCAAGAACGATGGTCGCGCGCGTATCGACGGGAGAAACATCCATGGCCCCACTGGTTTCAAGCAGGACCTGAAGGCCGTGGTCACATAACCGTTGAATCAGTGGCAGGGCTCCAGCCTGGGCCAACGGCTCGCCACCGGTGATCTCCACGAGTTGGCATCCAAAATTTTTTACCTGGGTCACGATGTCCTGGAGCATCAAGTCCGTTCCCTCATGGAACGCATATTCAGTGTCACACCATGTGCATCGCAGGGGGCAGCCGGTGAGTCGTACAAAGACACACGGGTTCCCCGTAAACCTGGATTCACCTTGAATGCTGTAAAAAATTTCGGTTACACGAAGCGAGACGGAATCTGTAGAAGCAGGATTTGAATCCTGGTCATGGGACGGACCAGAGGAAGTCTTCATGGAACCGTGACCTAGGCCCAAAGCGCTACAGGCCAACGATGACGTCTGGCAATTCTAGCCATCCCACGAATGGGATTGACGACCAGTGGATGTCCTACCGATTGCAAGGCTTGGATATCCCCGGGACTGTCACCATAGGCGTAGCTATCAGAAAGATCGACATCATGAGAGGCTGCAAAGGATTGGAGTAAGAGCCGTTTCCCTTCGCCATAAGGATATGGACTCAACACCCGTCCGGTGTATCCATCCTCATTTGATTCCAGACGAGCGGCTAAAACCGTGGGAACATCTAAAAAGTGAGCCAGTGGCTTGATCAGAAACTCAGGCGTACCACTGATGAGCGCGACTTGATGCCCGGCTTGTTGGTGTTGGCGTAGTGTGGATGTTCCTTTCAACGAGAGACGCGGACAAACCTCAGATCGTACAAACCATTTCGCCAATGGTTCGATACCTTCAGGCCGCTTATCCGTCAGATAAATTTTTCGTTTGCGGAGCGGGGACAAGGAAAATTGGAGGATGTTTAAGATGAGGTACAGTCCGCTATCAATCACGACGCGCTTTGAGAGAAATCCTTGGTTCCAAAGGTACCGGAAGAATCGAATTTCGATGGATTGCCCGGGAATTAATGTATTATCGACGTCGAAAAACGCACCAATCCTACAGGGTGACGAAGAGTTCTGAAAGGAAGACTGTTGTGGAACAGGCATGAACAATCAGGGCCAAAATGTGATGCGTCCCAGGTCTTTGAAGATTCTACCGAACCCCCGGTTGATTGACAATAGTTTTAACGGCTTCATATAATTTCGCCTATGCCGAAGTGGTGGAATTGGTAGACACGCACGTTTGAGGGGCGTGTGGGGAAACCCTTCCGGGTTCGAGTCCCGGCTTCGGCACCACTAGCTTGACAGGGCATACCCTAGATTCCTTCCAGAGCCCCACTGTTCAGACGATGAGGCTTTTTTTGCGTAGGGTGGTCTTTACCCCTGTCGCCTAGGCCCTATGCATCCGGTAGCGAATGAGGCCGACTAAGCCAAGCCCCCAGAGGAATACCCTATTGGGTTCGGAGGCTGGATTTTCAGACCAACCAAGAGTCTTTGGGGAAAGTCCCAATACCTTTCGCAAAAATATGAGGCCATCCCAGCTAGTAGAATCGTCAGCATATCCAAGAACCTCGAAATTATTCATGCCCCCGAGGAGAAAAAGGGGTTTAAAATCCTGGGGGAGAACTGCCAAGGTCCCACCC
>JAYWMS010000320.1:0-5522 GCA_035873215.1 Nitrospirota bacterium
ACATGAAGGAGTGGGGATTGAATTCAAGTTCTGTTTTTTAGATTCTTTTTATGAAAAGAATCAATTTCGATCTGGAATCAAAGGAATCAGTGCCAAGCATGCGAGGATGAGCTACCTATGGTAGCTGATCCTCTTTCATGATTCTTAAAAGGAGCCAACAGAAAATACATCTCTTGTTGATAAAAAATACAGCATTGATTTTGAGGAGGCATTTTTCCTATACGGACTATAATGCATTGCACCCTCAATAGCATCAATTACTATTTCTTGAGTAAGTGGTATTTCTTTAACACCGCAGCGTTTGAAATTGGAGAATTCAGTTGGTGTAGAGCTTTTTCTTGCTCCAGTCGTTGAGCTTCCTGAAAATGCATTCTGGCTTTTCCCGCTTTGCCTAATTGGTCGTAGGTCAACGCTTCATTAAAATACACTTGCGCTGTCCGCTGAAGGTCTTCGGAAGCATCAAAATGTTTGAGGGCTTCCGCGTACTTTCCCTTCTTATAAAGAGTCATGCCCTGGGCATTATGCTTCTGCGCTTCCGAATGTGAACCAGATGGCAAACTCAACGGTTCAGCCGCCATGGCATTCACCGAAACTACCATACAACCAACAATTGTCAAAACCGATAACACGTTCTTCATGACTGTCCCTCCAAGTGTAAGGTTGTTGTTCTCCCAGTAGGAGCCTTCTTAAATCTTTCTCCAGTATATGGTTCCAACATGAAGAGGTCATGAATGCAGCATGAAGATATTTTCATAAAATGTGACGAACATGCATCCGGTCCCTGGCATGTTAGGGAACTACGCGTAGGGCTGTGATAAATGTTCGCGGAAAATTCAGAATGGTTTTGGTGAGAGGACGTTATACGGTAGGTAATCTAACTGTAAACACAGATCCGTTCCCGACTTCGCTCTTCACCTTAATCGTTCCGTGATGGGCGAGAGCAATTTCTTTGGCTATGGCCAGGCCTAGTCCGGTCCCACCGCTCTCCCGATCTCTTGCACGATCAGCGCGGTAGAAGCGCTCAAATATATGGGGGAGGTGGTCTGACCCTATTCCCGATCCTGTATCTTCCACCGTGAGGAGCACCGTCTTTTCTGAGGATTGCATCGTCACCGTCACTGCTCCACCATGAGGAGTATGACGAATGGCATTGTCGAGTAAATTAATCACGAGTTGTTTCAGTTGTCCTGCATCTCCCAGGACTTGCGGAACTTCTTGAATATGAGTTGTGAAGAGACAGCCTTTTCCCTCGGCGAGTATAGACAATTCCAACACAAGTTCTTTCATCAAGGGCTCTAAGAGGACAGGTTTCAGGTCAAGGGGAGGGTGTTCTCCGGCGAATTGGGTAAGGGTCAACAGTGATTTGACTAATCTGGAGAGATGTTCCACTTGCCCCAAGCTCGTGGAGAGCACGTCCCGATATTCTTCAGTTGAACGCTCCCGTCGGAGTGCCACCTCCACATTGCCCTTCATGGCTGTGAGAGGAGTTCGTAATTCATGGGCGGCATCCCCCACAAACCGATGTTGTGATTCAAACGCTCGCTGCAACCGCTCGAACATGCTATTGAAACTCTGTGCCAATTGCTGAAATTCCTTGTATGGGGCATCAAGAAAGACGCGAGTATCAAGGGATTGAGCTGAGACGGTGGCCGCAGTTTGTCCAAGGGTCTCTACCGGGGAAAGAGCCATACGCGCGATCCAATTGCTGCCCACCCATCCAAACACGAAAATCCCAATGGTTACAACTCCCAAGGTGATGATCAGCCAGTGCAATGTTTCATTGACCAGATTCAGGCTCGTCTGTGATTGAAGAATAAATTGAACCCTACCCTGAGAGGTGATGGGAAACGACACTCGCCGAATGGATGGTCCTTGTGGAGGTTGAAGGGTTTCATACATGATCCGCCCCTTCAGTACTTGGTTCCTTAGAACGGGATCGAGGCCAGCAACGACTCCAACCCCTTCCCCTTTCCATTGCACGGTGCCTTGCCGATTAAAGACCACGCTGTCACGAATGGCCTCACGTAGTTCATAGTCTTCCTTTTCAAGATGGTCATCATCTTTGGCCTGACGGGAATTTTTCTGAAGAATTTCTTCGATTTCCCCGGTTTCATGTTTGACTCGATCGGCCTGGGATTGAACCATCGACAATAACTGTGCATCGATATGCCGATGCAGGAGAAAGGAGAGGGTGCTGTATAAGGACACACCAAATAGCAGAAGAAGAATGGTGATAAGCGAGAGACCGGACCACCGAATACGTGCGTGGAAGGAAGGCATCGGTTACGTGTTGGGGACTTTCATGACATATCCCACACCGCGAACCGTATGAATGAGGGGTAGGGAAAAGTCACGATCGATCTTAGCGCGAAGAGATCGAATATGGACATCCACGATATTGGTCAAGTTGTCATATTGAATGTCCCACACATGTTCAATGATAGCGGATCGAGTCAGCACTCGATTTTCGTTTCGCATCAAGTATTCCAAGATCGCATATTCTTTATTCGTGAGTGTCTGCTCTTGTCCTGCTCGCCATACCTGGTGGGTAACGGGATCCATTTCCAAGTCTCCGACCGTCAAGCGGATGGCCGGCTGTGCATTTCCTCGGCGGAGAAGGGAGCGGATCCTGGCCAACAGTTCGGGAAAAGCGAAAGGTTTGGTGAGATAGTCATCGGCCCCCATGTCTAACCCTGTGACTCTATCGTCAATGGCATTTTTTGCCGTCAGAAGAATGATCGGGACCGAGTTCCCTTGCCTTCGCAGGCGTCGACAGATCGACATGCCATCAAGGTTGGGCAACATGACATCCAAAATAATCAGGTCATACGGAATGGCGTTGGCCATGACGTAGCCTTCTTCCCCATCTGCGCTCTGGTCGACAGCATACCGCTCTTCTGTTAGCCCCTTGATAATAAACCCCGCCACACCTGAATCGTCTTCAACTACTAGAATTCTCATGATTCCCTTGGCAAGGAATCTAATCTTCCTTGGGACTTTTGGCAATGCTGACGGAAGGTGCTCCGATTTCCTTTGTTCCACTTTTGTGCCAAAAACTTCTCAAGACGGTAGGGCTTTTTCTCGGAAAAATCCCCAAAAGACATTGGCGAGTACCAGAAAGCAGCCCAGAAGTAACCCTCCAACACCAATCGAAGCCAAGGTCTCTGTCAAGACATGGGAATGTGCGGCTCCCCGTCCAATTGAAGGGGCTAAGACAAACATGGTGAGCCAGGCAAAGGGATAGAACGTGCTCAAGCCAAGAAAAAACGAGGAGACCGTCTTCATCTTCGGTTTGAGATCAGAAAACATCACGAGAAAAATCAACCCGAGCGAGAAGGCGGCGATTCCTGTGGCGTGAAAATGCGCTCGTTGTGCATAGCGCCAAATCTTATCTGGGCTTTTGGCATCGTGGACAGTTGGATTGGCCGCGATGCCTTCAGTAATATAATTTTTGTAGATATCTTCATTGATTCCAAAGGTCATTCCCATGATGACGCCAAACAAGAGCCCCAATAGCACAAGGGCTAGTCCTACCTTTACACGTTTCAATTCTGTGTTCATGTGGTGCCTCCAAGTCCCTATGGCCTAGCCATCGGGATCATTCAATGCTTGCCAAGATGGTTATATTTTCACCAAACACGAAAACGCATCCATGTTCCTCCGCATACCCAGGAGCCAGGTCGGCACACCGGCTCAGAGAGCTGGTGTGCCGCATTGTGTTAATCCGTGTCTTTTTCTTCAGACTTTTCCTCTTCAGTGTCATCCTGACCTTCGATGTCACTGCTCAGCAGTTCACCAGACTGTGCGTCAACCTTGATTTCGGTCACCACACCAGTGGTGCTAGCAATTTCAATTTCATACACAGCCTGGCCATGTTCGTTTTCCAACTCGGTTTCGAGTACCTGCCCCGGAAACTTCGTTTTGGCTGTGGCGATCGCTTCCTCCAAGGACAGGGTGGCCGTGGCCATACCTTGTTCTTGTGCATGGATGCCCTCGGAACTCATGGCCAACCCCCACAACAACAAGACTCCAGCAGTGAGCATTGGAACAAGCATGTAATTGGAACGGTTCATGGAAATACCTCCTTGGTAAAACAGTTATGGTTACGTTGACGTATGAATTAACCATACCCCGTCAACATGAGGTGCGCATGAAGGGAAAATGAAGAAATTTTCATGTGTTGAAGAAAAGGGGGACAAGGGCTCTCTCACCCAAAGGGAAGGATCTCAGTTATTCTATTTCTTTGAGTGAGGATTCTTCTCTGTTGTTAAAAAAACCAGGGCTTGATGCTCGCATGGTCAAAAAACTCATGCGGCCCCGCGGGAGTAGTCTTGCAGCAAGCCACCCAGTCTTCCCCGAGTACGAAGCGATTGGGTGCCCAAGTCCTCTTGTCTCGCCAGCGGCATTAGTAAGGTATTTTTTCTACCCTACGACGGTGGGAATTCGACATTCTATGCAGAGCAGCTGATACGGAATCAGTGGGTGACGACAGAGGAAAGCCATACTTTCTAATGATTTGCGACGGTGGGATCTTGAGGAAACCTGTTGTGAGACCTGTTTTTGGATTTGATGCTAGTGGGGAATAATTCGGAGATGAAAAAATAGTGGCCCGGCAGAACATAACCAAATTCTTGCAAAATTGCCCAAGATGCGCGCATCCCCCTCTCTTTCATTAATTTTCATCATCAAGATCCAAAATCTGTCGCTCATCTTTCCACCATAAAAGAGTTAAAACCAAATCGGCTGAAATCTTAATGGAATCTTCTCTCAACAGATACTTAAATGAGTCTGGATGATTTATCCAATTATCAGCCGAAATATCATAGGTCTCTCGATTCTTGCCAGGATTTTGGAAAAGAGAGCAGGCTCCTGAGTCGCGACCAGGTTTGTCCACCGGCCATAGTTCTTCAGGAACTAGAGGCCCTCGATTAAACCAACATCGCCTATTTTTGGCATTACATACGACCATAGCTGGGAAAGAGCCGAGCTGCACAAGGCGAATAGCTGTTGCTGTGCAGCTAACTTGGAAAACCTTTCTAAGAGTCTCAATTGAATCAAAGGTTATTGATTTATTTTTTACCAGGGGGGCGTTGTTGCACAATTGGCCCGTGCTAGTGAGTGTCGTTACAATGGGTGATGGCACACAAAGCATACACCTTCCGATACCGTGTTCGTAATTGGCGTACTTACAATCAGGCCCTGATCGCCCGAGGTGGAATAACCTTCTGGATTGACGAAGCCGCGTTGGTGGCGTGGAAACACTCCCAAACCAACAGAAGACGTGGCGCTCCCAGGATATACTCCGACACCGCTATTCAATGTGCCCTTGTTGTGAAAAGCATCTATAGCCTCAGCTTGCGAGCCGCTCAAGGTTTTGTGTCCTCGGTGATGAGGCTTATGAAACTCGACCTGCCGGTTCCAAACTATAGCACCATTTGTCGGAGACAGGGGACACTCAAAGTTCCCTTGTCTTTGTCATTAGGCAATAGGCCGCGTCACATTGTCATTGATGCCACTGGTCT
>JAYWMS010000355.1:0-1694 GCA_035873215.1 Nitrospirota bacterium
GGGCGCGCCGGTTGGATAATCAGCGAATTGAAGGGTGGATCAAGTGCATGGTTCTGAACCGAATGGTAAGCTTAGGTATGCCGGTGTCAGAGAGAATTTTCTAAGTATTCACATGACGGCGGAAAGTCTATTGGGTTTTGGAATTATGCAACAACGCCTGTTTAAGGTTCAAAGTTAACCAAAGTTTAAAGAAAGAAGAGTTTTGACACCTGGCTAGATTGGGGAAATCACAAGAAAAGGATTGTATGAACATCAATCCAAATACCAAAGAGGAATACCATGGCTAAAAATGTATTAGAACAACTGAGAACTATAACCGTTGTGGTCGCAGATACCGGCGACATTCAGGCGATCGAAAAATTCAAGCCCAGAGATGCTACCACCAATCCCTCCTTGATTACGGCAGCCGCCCAGATGCCCCAATATCAAGAGATTGTCGATGAAACCTTACTCCAATCTCAGAAGGATTCGTGGTCCGGGGCGACCAATGCCAAAATCGTCTCGTTAGCCTTTGAGCAACTGGCGGTTTCTTTTGGCAAGAAGATCCTTGAAATCGTCCCAAAACGGGTTTCCACGGAAGTCGATGCACGGCTGTCCTTCGACACTGAAGGCACTGTCGCCAAAGGACGGGAGCTGATAGCCCAATATGAAAAGGCTGGGATTTCCCGCGAGCGGATATTAATCAAAATTGCCTCCACGTGGGAAGGCATCCAGGCGGCGAAGCTCCTCGAAGCAGAGGGAATTCACTGCAACCTCACTCTGCAGTTTGGACTGCACCAGGCGATTGCCTGTGCTGAGGCGGGAGTCACCCTGATCTCGCCCTTCGTGGGACGCATCCTCGACTGGCATAAAAAAGAGACCGGGAAGAATTACGTCGGGGCTGAAGATCCGGGGGTACAATCTGTCACCACCATTTACAACTACTACAAAAAGTTCGGCTATAAGACGGAAATCATGGGGGCGAGCTTCCGCAACATTGGCGAAATCGAAGAACTAGCCGGCTGCGACCTGCTGACCATTTCCCCCCAACTGCTGGCCGAATTGGACGCGAAGAACAGTGAACTGCCCCGCAAGCTCGATCCGGCAAAGGCGAGCGCGATGGCCATTGAGAAACTTTCGATTGATAGAGCCACCTTTGACAAAATGCACGCCGCAGATCGGATGGCCAGTGAAAAGCTCGATGAAGGCATCAAAGGTTTTACCAAGGCGCTCGTAACGTTGGAACAACTTTTGACCAAGCGGTTGGCCCAATTGGAAGCTGGAGCAAAAGTCGGTGTCGCGAGCCAGGAAATTTTCCAGAGTTTCGACCTCGACGGGGATGGGTTTATCACTCGTGAAGAGTGGCTGGGTAGTGATGCCGTGTTTGATGCGCTTGACGAAGACCATGACGGCAAAATATCCCCTTCCGAGATGAACGCCGGCTTGGGCGGTATCCTCGAATTGACAAGCGCAGCAAAGCAATAATATTCCCCATCTCCGACTGCTAGAGGCGCCGAGGCTTCGCACGACATTTTAAGTGTTAGCCGGTAGTCAAAGACAATCGATTGGTCGGTCAGATTCACCGTCGTGACGTGCTAAGCACTCTTCTTGTAGACTGGTCAAAAATGAGCGCAGTAAATTATGTCGCGTTTAAAGTTAAAAGAAAGTTTCGGGGTTTGAGTCCGGGAAGGTCCTCTGCTTATGTAAATTTGCTC
>JAYWMS010000367.1:0-4757 GCA_035873215.1 Nitrospirota bacterium
GGCTTGTACCGGTCGCGATACTGTCTTTCCTGATGATGCGTGGGGAACGATATATGATATCCATGTCGACACACAAAAGATGACAGCGACTCTCAGAATTCTTTACGACAGCGACGACAAAGGTGGCGGACAGTTTGCACACCCTGATGATGGGATTCGCAACCCGGATAATTTGGATTGGGGACCTGACGGAGTTATCTACATTCAAGAGGGTAGTGCCAAAACAGAGAAACCTTTTTTCGGAACCCATTCAAAACAAGAAGCTTCGATTTGGAGTTTAGACCCTAAGACCGGCAAGGTTGAGCGGATTGCGCAAATCGATCGAACAGCAATCGGATCAACAAACAGCACAGATAGCAAGGAACGATTAATCGGTGCCTGGGAACCCTCAGGGATACTGGATGTAACACAGTTGCTGGCCCAAAAGGAGGGGGAACGTGTGCTACTTGCAACAGTACAAGCTCATACGGTGCATGACAGAAGTATCCAAGAAGCAAACCTGGTCGAAAGCGGGCAGCTAGTTCTCATTCGCAATCGACCATTTGAAATGATGTCTACTCATCCTTTTGGGCTAGAATGAAGTGCTGTAGAGGAATTTTTTCCTTGGGTTTTACGCGAGGGTTGATCTACAGAAGTCTTGTACGTCCCACTTTTAATAATCGAAGCTTTCAGGAGACTCGTGACGATCGCCGGCATAATTGCTCCTCGCATAGATACCTCCTTGGCTCAAGACCTTCGGTTCCTGCGTTAACCTCATAAGAACCGACTGACGGGTTTTCAGGCGCCCCAACAGGGTAGATACAACTTGACTGAATGCTTTTGCTGCTGAACTTTTGGGAGCAAGATCAACAACAGGTTGGAACACCCGAATGGATTGCTCGACTGCTTCATTTTGTGGAATTTCTCCCAGAGACACCAATTCACTCCCAATGAATTTGGCTATCACTTGCTGAAGATTCGGAATAGACATTTTGGTTTGAGCAGTCGTCCGATTCAACACAAAAAGTGGTTGAAAATCTCTCAACACTTCATCAGCACTGAATTGATTCAGTGGGTCTAATTCTTTCGACACGTCTAGAACCTGTTGTACACTCTCAAATTCACGCTCCAGCAGCGACGAATTTAGGTCCTTGCAGTCGTCCCCCAGAATACTCTTCAGCACACTTCGAATAGCCGCCAACTTGACGAATCGATACAGCTCGATCACGGAGGTAGGATCGGAATTCGCCACAACAATCTTGTGGTCGCCTAACAAGAAAAAATCTAAATCCCGAAGGCTGGTCCCCGTTGCGCAATCCAAGACTACAATATCTGCATCTAAATGGTGTAATTGTCGAATCAGACGCTGCTGTGTGGCAAGGGACAGGTAAGCTGAGGGTAGGGACTCCCCCGTTCCTGGAATCAGGCGTAATCCAGTACCCCATCCGACGGTGTGCGCTATATCTTTAAGTTCCCCAATTCTTCGGGAAAGAAAGTCCGATAACGTGAACATCGGCTTGAACATACCAAAGAGGGTATGAAGGGTGGGCTTACCAATATCTAGATCAACAAGGACAACACGACGACCCTCTCGGGCCAACAGCACCCCGAGGTTACTCACCACAACACTCTTCCCGACGCCAACATTGCCAGAGGCGACGGTGATAATGGTTGCCATGGACGTGCTCCCTGAATTGGCTTGATTAACTATATCGGAACATTCCTCGTGTCAGTTTCATCGGAATATGAACCGTGCGAGTTGAGATTCCTTTGTTGTACCTTCTCTAGCCTTCTCGTATCATAAAGGCCGTGATGATGAGCACAAGTAGACGAATGTAACCCACCTAGGATCAAGCGCAAATATCATTTTTGATCATGAATCCCGCCTCAGCCATCCAACTTATTCGAGACCGCATCGCCAAGGCGACCGCGATCACCGTCCTTACAGGGGCGGGCATCTCTGCTGATAGTGGTGTGCCAACGTTCCGGGGAGCTGATGGGCTATGGAACAACTACCGTCCCGAGGAATTGGCCTCTCCCGAGGCATTTGATCGGAATCCAAGGCTAGTCTGGGAGTGGTACAATTGGCGACGTGAGCTTATTGCCAGCGTCCAGCCCAATGCTGCGCATGCCGCTCTGGTAGAATTGGAACGTCGTGCGGACAATTTTTGGCTGATCACCCAGAATGTGGACGGTTTGCATCCCTCGGCGGGGACACGACATCTCTCAGAGATTCATGGGAATATTTGGAAAGTTCGCTGCACAGGTTGCGGCAAGATTGAAGAAGACAAAACATTGCCTATCCCTCTTCTTCCGACATGCACCTCCTGTCAAAGTTTGTTGCGTCCTCACATCGTCTGGTTTGGAGAATCGTTAGATCCGGAAGATCTTCGTCAAAGTCATGCAGCCCTCCAACAGTGCGAGGTCTTACTAATCATTGGAACGTCGGGTCAGGTCTACCCGGCAGCATCATTTGGCCCGGTAGCAAAAGACCGTGGAGCCTTTGTCGTAGAATTGAACTTGGATTCCACGCCCCAATCGGATCTTGTTGATATAAGCGTTCAAGGTCGAGCAAAAGATCTCGTTCCACAGCTTTTGACGTAACCTGTTGTTATTAGTCATTTTCTTGACTAGTAAATGGCCGGTTTGTTAACCTGTTATGTTTTGAGCTTTGAAGATTTACACGGAGCATACCATGCAAGTGACTATTAATGGAAAAGCCGAAGAAGTGACCGGAGGTACGGTTTCCGACATCTTAAAATCCAAGGAAATCGACCCCCATATGGTCGCCGTTGAGCTGAATACACAGATCGTAGAGCGTGATCAATTAGCCACGACTACGATTCAAGGCGGTGATAAGTTGGAATTCCTCTTCTATATGGGTGGAGGCAGGTGACCACGTCGTTTTTGCCTCATATTACAGAGGGCATCGGCAATACCCCGTTGGTCCGGCTTAATCGCCTCTCGCCTGAAGATGGAGCCACGATTTTTGGGAAGGTTGAATTTTTCAACCCAGGAGGGAGTGTTAAAGACCGTATATGCCTTAATATGATTGATGAGGCTGAAAAGCACGGTCTCCTGAAGCCCGGCGGAACGATTGTTGAGCCGACCAGTGGCAATACGGGAATCGGACTTGCGTTAGTCTCAGCGGTACGTGGGTACAAGTTGATTTTGGTCATGCCGGAAAGCATGAGCCTGGAGCGAGCGAGCCTTCTCTCCTCTTACGGCGCGCAACTCATCTTGACGCCCGCTTGGGAAGGAATGAAAGGATCAATTAAGGAAGCCGAAAGCATATTGGCGCAAAATCCGGATTACTTTATGCCCAATCAATTTGCCAATGCGGCCAACCCCGCCATGCATCGCAAGACGACCGCTCTTGAAATTTGGGACGCGTTAGATGGGAAAATTGATGCCTTCGTTGCGGCAGTCGGGACAGGTGGAACGATTACCGGATGCGGTGAGGTTTTCAAAGAACGATCACCAGCAACGAAAGTCATCGCCGTGGAACCGGCAGGGTCTCCAGTGTTGTCTGGAGGCGAAGCCGGCCCCCATAAAATACAAGGCATTGGGGCTGGCTTTATCCCAAAGGTGTTAAATCGCTCCTTACTGGATGAAATTGTTACCGTGACGGACGATCAGGCGTATCAAACGACGAAACTGTTAGCGAAGCGAGAAGGTCTATTGGTCGGAATTTCTTCAGGAGCGAATGTCTTTGCGGCTCAACATGTCGCAAAAAGTCTTGGACCGGGCAAACATGTGGTCACCGTGCTCTGTGATACTGGAGAACGGTATCTGAGTATTGAAAAGTACTTTAATATTTAACCTCTTCCAGAATTCCCAACATTATGAGTTTTACCGAAGATCAAATCACGCGTTATAGCCGCCATATTCTTCTGCCTGAAGTTGGCGGCAAGGGTCAAAAGAAATTAGCGCAAGCTAAGGTGTTTATCGTCGGTGCGGGTGGCCTTGGATCGCCGGTTGCCTTATACCTCGCTGCGGCTGGTATTGGAACCATTGGATTGATCGACAGTGATGTGGTTGACCTGTCTAACTTACAACGACAAATCTTACATCATACCCCGGATGTCAGTCGACCCAAGGTTGTATCGGCGAAAGAAAAAATCTTGGCGCTGAATCCTGATGTTACCGTGGAGACCTATGAAGATCGATTTACCTCACAGAATGCGCTTGAGTTGATCAGACCTTATGATCTCGTTGTGGATGGGGTGGACAATTTCCCTGCCAAGTTTCTCATAAACGATGCCTGCTACTTCGAAGAAAAACCGCTTGTTCACGGAGGCATCCTACGTTTCGAAGGTCGTGTTTTTTCAATAATTCCGAAAAAGTCGGCTTGTTACCGTTGCATATTCAAAGAACCTCCACCGACCGGACTCGTCCCGAGTTGTCAGGAAGCTGGCATTCTCGGTGCTGTAGCCGGGATCATCGGCACCATCCAAGCCACGGAAGTGATCAAAATAATCTTGGGAATTGGGCGTCCTCTGACTGATCGCATACTGGATTTCGACGCGAAGCGCACCGCCTTTCGAGAAATCAAAACTAAACGGAATCCTCGCTGCCTACTTTGCGGAGAGCACCCGGAGATCACAGAATTATTCGACCATGAACAGGAAGTCTGCCTTCTACGAACACCGGGAACAACCCAGGTCTCGTAAAAAGCATCCTTGTCGTATTGAGAAGAGGGTTCGGCTATGGCCAAAATGAAAGCGCTTGTATGCCGCGAATGCGGCAAGGAGTACCCAACTGAAGCGATCCACGTG
>JAYWMS010000368.1:0-1771 GCA_035873215.1 Nitrospirota bacterium
GCCTGAGGGATATGTTCTTCCCTGAACTCCTCATGAGTCCGCACATCTAATAGTTGAATAGGTTGGTTCATTGCCAATTTTTTCTTCAATTCTTCTCCAGTAATCGTAGCCACTTCTCCCCGGAGGGTATTCGCTGCGACAAACCCCGCCATAATCACCGGCCCTTTGGCCGAATTAAATTGAGGGGCATAGGCCAAATCGAGATGTTCGAGATCTTCAACCCCTAAACCAGCAGTCAAGGCCGTGGCTAACACATCAATTCGCTTGTCTACCCCCTGTTCGCCAATGATCTGAGCACCCAGTAATTTACCAGACTTTTTTTCAGCTATGAGTTTCATGTGAAGGGGTTCGGCACCTGGATAATAACCAGCATGATCGAGCGGATGCGTTACTGAGACAAAATAATCATAGCCATTCGTTTGAGCTTCCCTTTCAGAAAGCCCGGTCTTGGCTGCGATAATCCCCATTGTTTCTACGATAGCCGTTCCCAAGGCACCAGAGAAATGTAAATCTCCTCCCGCCGCATTGGCCCCTGCAACTCGCCCTTGTTTATTGGCTGGTCCAGCTAATGGAATACGGCTGGGCTTTCCTGTTACAAGATGGTGTGTCTCAACGGCATCACCCGCAGCGTAAATGTCAGGATCCGAGGTTTGTTGCCGCTTGTTCACTACAATCCCACCTGTTTCACCAATTTCCAGCCCTGCCTCACGGGCCAATTTCAGTTCTGGCCGAACACCAATTGATAAAATTGCGAGATCCAGCGACAAATGCCGGCCACTCTCAAGTTGAACTTCATAAGCCAGGTTCCTTTTTTCAACGAACGCTTGAATGCTATCGGAAACGATCAGATCAACCCCTTGCTCTCTTAAATGGAAGGCCACTAAATCCGCCATATCCTGATCGAAAGCGGGTAGAATGTTTGGAGCCTTTTCGACCACCGTCACGGCTAGGCCTCGCTGTTTTAAAGCTTCCGCTGTTTCCAGGCCGATAAAACCGCCTCCAATGACTAAGGCCTTGGAAGGGCGGTGTTTTGCCAGAAAAGATTTAATTGCGTCAGAATCCGGGACTGTTTTAACCGTAAAAATGTTATCAGCTTGGATGCCCGGAATATTGGGCACGATCGCACCTGCTCCCGGAGCCAGGATGAGTTTATCGTAGGGGTGGATGAGGACCTCGTCTGTTTCCAGACATTTGACTGTGACATGCTTTTGGTCGCGCTTGATGGCCAACACTTCATGCCGAACCTTGACAGAGACCCGAAACCGTTTCCAGAATTTTTCTGGTGTTTGAAGCAAAAGTTCCCCGCGGTCCGAAATGATTTCTCCCACATAATAAGGCAAACCACAATTGGCGAAGGACACATAGAGTCCTTTTTCAAACACGGTGATCTCGGCCTCTTCATTGGTGCGACGGGCTTTGGCGGCGGCACTTGCCCCTCCCGCGACTCCCCCAATAATGACGATCTTCAGTGACATATCACTTGCCTCAGTTGTCTATATTGTTGTTTAGGTGGTCCAGGGGAATTCTCAACAGTCGTATCTACATATTAGAACTGCATTTTGATAAGAAATACGAGATAGAGACGACGAATGATGAATTCAATGTCCCTCGGGTTCGAGGTGGACTACCACATCTTCCACACCGTCGAACTGCGTTTGTAAAGCTTCTTCTACGCGATGCGCAATCTCATGTGCTTGTTCAATAGGCAACCCCGGCGTCACATGGATGGAGAAATCCACGAAGATATGATTGGCCAACCCTCGAGTACGGA
>JAYWMS010000420.1:0-3301 GCA_035873215.1 Nitrospirota bacterium
CTTCTTGTGATGAGTTGTACCGCAACAACCCTGCCCGTACCTCAACAGATAGATTTGCTTCAACGTTATCCCATCAAAACCACGCAGATAGAGGGACATCGACTCGCCTATCTCGATATAGGCCAAGGACCGCCAGTCATCCTCCTCCACGGATTTGGCGGTTCAATGTGGCAATGGGAGCAGCAACAAACTGCATTAGCCCAAACCCATCGCGTACTCACTCTCGATATGATCGGGGCAGGCCTCTCCGACAAACCCGACCTGACCTACTCCCCTACCTTCATGCTTAACACCTTCACAGCGTTCATGGATAACCTCAACATTAAACAAGCCACCTTGATTGGCAACTCCATGGGAGCAGGTGTGGCCGCTGCCATGGCGCTGGCTAATCCAGAACGAGTCAACAAACTTGTGCTCATCAGTGGTTTCCCAGCCAACGTTGTTGAGAGCACCTCCTCTCCATCCTACCGACGATTTGTCGAGCATCGACCACCGATATGGCTGGCAAAGATTGGGCTCTGGATGGCAGGACGATGGGCCACAGAACAGGTTCTCAAAGAGATCATCTTCGACCACAGGCTCATCACTCCAATTCTTATTGAACGGTCCTTCCGCAATCGCACTGACCGCGGGTTTCTGTACCCCCTCTATTCCCAATTAGATCACCTGCCGGAATGGGAAAACGACTATGCACCCCTATTAACTCAAATATCCCAGCCCACTCTGATCATTTGGGGAACAGATGATCGTATTTTTCCCCCATCTGTTGGCCAAACCATGCACGCCACCATTCCCAACAGCACCTATCTCGAAGTACCCAACTCTGGCCATATTCCCCAGTGGGAAAATCCCCAGGTCATAAACCCTGCCCTTCTGCAGTTCCTCAGTGGCAATTAATTAGAAATGGGAAACCTAGACCTTTTTTATAGGAGGGTATTGGCCCCGCAACAGTGCCCTTCTTGACAGTACTATGGTGTAATCGTATATCTGTTTTACTTCAAATTCCTTCTTCAATTTGACACCAAGAAAAATTCGCACCTGGAGGAACGCCCCATGCACCCAAACACACGGTCTGCGGCCCTTCTTTGTACCCTTGTAATGGGTTTAGGATTTAGCGGATGTTCTTCACCTGATTCTGAGGCGGATTCAGGGTTCTCCTACACATCCATTCCTATGGCCAAAGGCACAGCAGCAGCCGGGGAGGGATCAAGCATTTCATTTCGTGGATCACCCCTTGCCCTGGTTGGACTAGGGATTTCCCAAGGAGATTCACTTCGTTCCGTGACAGTAGCCAAAGGCGATTTGTCCCTCCATGACATCACCAAGACCGAAGGCAAAATTCGTGTCATCAGCGTGGTCCCTTCCCTCGATACAAAGGTCTGCGAGCAGCAGACACATTATCTTAGCGAGAAGAACAAGGGCCTCGATGCGAACGTGGATCTCTATACTATAAGTATCGACACGCCGTTTGCCCAAGCTCGGTTTGCCAAAGAAGCACGGATTCAAAATGTCACGTTTTTATCCGACTATCGCGAGGCGGCATTTGGTCGGACTCATGGATTGCTTCTCGAAGGACCGCATCTCCTCGCACGTGCCGTTTTGGTTGTTGATCAACAGAATATCATTCGCTATTTGCAAGTCACTCCAGATCTTGGAAACATGCCTGATATGGAGGCAGCATTTGCAGCGGCACGAGCCCTGGCTCAGGGGTAAAACGAAACCTTTCACACGAACGGATTTGCCTGTGAGTTTTACAGAGCAACTTCGACAAAAGGCTCAACCGATCTGGGATGCACAACTGAAGCATCCCTTCGTCACATCCTTGGGAAAAGGCACACTGCCGAGGCGCAAATTCAAATATTACATATTGCAGGATGCACGCTATCTTGAAGAATTGGCTCGCGTGTTTGCACTTGGCGCGCAGCGGGCCAACGACCCTGACACGGCCTTACATTTTGCTCAACTCGTGAAGGAGACCATCGTCGTCGAACGAGGACTCCATGAAACATATGGGAAACAATGGAAGCTCACCCCTCGCGATATGCGCCGAACTCCCTTGTCTCCCACGAACTATGCCTATTGCCGACATATGCGGAGTGTGGCACAAACAGGGACCCTGGCTGAACTCACAACCGTCGCCCTCCCCTGTGCGTGGGTATACTGTGTTGTCGGGCAACATCTCTTGAGGAACGGAGACCCTCCGCCGAAACATCCTTTCAGAGAATGGCTCCTCCTGTATGGGTCTCCCGAATTTGCGGAAGTCACCCGCTGGATGCGCGCCCTGATCGATAAGGAGGCTAAGTCGGCGGGAAAAGACGAGAAAAGCCGGATGATAGACTCCTTCATCCTCAGCTCCCGATATGAATGGATGTTTTGGGAAATGGCTTGGAGAGAGGAATCCTGGCCCGTGTAACCAAGGACAAATGGTATCCATGGCAATAATACGCTCCTCCAAACAACTTCGGCATATGGCCAACCAAAAAGGAGCTACCTATCTAATCCTCATGTTCCTCATTGTGTTAATGGGGATCTCCTTAATGGCAATTTCACAACATTGGTCGGTCATCATGAAGCGCGACCGGGAAGCAGAACTGGCGTTTCGTGGAACCCGAATCAAAGAAGCCATAGAACGTTATGTCGCAGATTATGAAGTGCTCAAAGCCACTCGCCCTACTCGTTATCCACGGAAACTGGAAGACCTTACGAAGCGACCAAAACGGTACCTCCAGGTCGTCTATAAAGATCCCTTCACAGAAGAGGAATTTGATCTTATTAAAGTAGGTCCCGACATTCGGGGGGTTCGGAGTATGAGCACAGACAAACCCCTCGACCAAGTCACGTTTAACGGTGCTCAAAGTTACCAGGCCGTTCGATTCGAAGTGGCTGCATCCGCAACACCAGGGACAACTCCGGCTCAGCAGACCCCAGGGCAGTCTCAAGACCAAATCCCACAGTAAACGACACCAACAGCCTCCTCCTCAATAAATAACCACCGGCAACCGATAAGAAAGGCATGAATCGACACGTGCGTGATACGAAGAGGTTCACTTTTATGACAAATGTGTCACAATCTGTTCACCTGTATTAAGTTATGGTAGGCTGAATACATATAGTTTTTTCAGTTTTCACCGACGTTTTTCGGTCACTATGACAAGCATGTCACCTCTTTTACACCCAAACTGCAAGGCTCAATTAAGCCCAAGTTTTCATCTGGGCTTCATCCTTGTTTTTTTGTTCCTCCTGGCATGCACGCCCCACGAAGTACAACTGGCTGAGCAAATGGTAGAGCAAGAAAATTGGT
>JAYWMS010000050.1:0-2847 GCA_035873215.1 Nitrospirota bacterium
ACCAGAAGAAAAACCGCGACTTGTGGTGGTAATCGATACAGAAGAAGAATTTGACTGGTCCCAGTCATTTTCGCGAAGTAACACCTCGGTTCAATCTATGAGATGGATTGACCGTGTTCAAACAATTTTTGATGCATACGGCATCACACCAGTCTATGCCATTGACTATCCAATCACCTCGCAACCAGATGGCTATCAACCGTTGGTGGATATCCATGCCGACGGGCGATGCATCATTGGTGCCCATTTGCACCCTTGGGTAAATCCACCGTTTGAAGAAGAGGTGAATCAGACAAATTCTTTTGCTGGAAATCTTCCCGGAGTGTTAGAACACACAAAATTGCGAATTCTCAGTGACTGCATAGGAGAAAAGTTTGGCAGTCGCCCCAAGATCTATAAGGCTGGCCGCTACGGGGTAGGCCCACATACTGCCGGCATCTTGGAACAAGAAGACTATGAGGTGGATCTGAGTGTATGCCCCTACATGAATTACGCTCATGAAAGCGGACCCGACTATTCTGCCAGTTCCCCTTGGCCCTATTGGTTTGGCACCACGCGTCGAATTCTAGAGCTACCATTAACGGTGGGATATACAGGTTTACTGCGACAGTGGGGACCAACAGTACATCCCTTTACGACGAGTTCGCTTTTGACCAAACTACATGTCCCAGGAATCTTAGCGCGCTTACAGCTATTGAATAAGAGCTGGCTGTCCCCAGAAGGATACCTCACCCAGGAGCATTGCCAGGTTGTGCGTACGCTCTTTCAAGAAGGGTTACGCGTATTTTCCTTTGCGTTTCATAGCCCATCAGTGGCACCTGGGCATACTCCATATGTGCAATCGGATTCAGATCTTGAAGCCTTCTTAAACCGGTGCCGTCAATTTTTTGATTTTTTCTTTGGGGAGATGCAAGGCATCGCCACTACTCCAATCATTTTAAAAGAAGAACTACGTCAACCTTGAAGGATCCCCGTAGGGGACCACACGTGGAGGGGCAATGATCATCTTAGGAATTTCACCCTTGGATAAAGATTCCACCGTCAGCATCGTTCAGGACGGGAAGGTTCTCTTCGCAGCGGGGGAAGAACGGTTTACCAGGAACAAGTTACAAAGCGGATTTCCAACAGAAGCCTTGCAGGCCGGGCTCAAATACACTGGGTTGTCGGTTACAGACATTGATATTGTGGCATACCCATTTTTTGATTGGAAGAAGGAAACGCAGCTCTTCACAAAAAATTTCAAGGATGAATCCGCATTTCTTGACGAAGCACCGGTCGATGGCATCCAACGACAAATTGATTCAGCCCTTGCGCAAGTCCCTTCAAACCGGGACGTGGTACCGGGGCTCCCGGACCCCAATGAAAAGATGGAAAAATCTCTAGTCCACCGATTGTTTTATAAAATAACCGGGCCAGAGAGCCTACTCTCACGCAATATTGCCAAACGATCCTCCCGCACATTGCGCCATGAAGCCATGACTTTTCATAAGGCATGGCAGGAAGACCTTGAAGATAACCTGGAGAATTTAGGGCTCCGCCCAAAGTTGAGACGTTACGATCACCACTTAGCTCATTCTGCAGGAGCCTTTTTTGCGAGTGGCTTTAAGAAAGCCTTAATTGTCACGCTGGATGGCTATGGATCGGGGTTAGCGGGTTCAGTGTGCGTGGGCGATGGCATTAAAATACGCCGCATACACGGATTGGAATACCCGCATTCTCTCGGCACCTTCTATGAAAGTGTCACATCGGCACTCGGGTTCAAACCGTCACGCCACGAAGGAAAAATCGTCGGTCTTGCAGCCTACGGAGACCCCAAGATTCTTATTGATCTCGTCTTGAGCCGATTTCATCAAGAACCCGGAAATTTCAGGATGATCGAAAGCAATAATATGTACTTTTGTCGATATCTCGCCACACTCTTCCCAAAGATTGATGTCGCAGCAGCCTATCAACATGTGCTGGAAGTGGTGGCCACCGCATACGTCCATCATTATCTTGAACAGACTGGCCTTGATACTGTGGTCCTGGCAGGAGGTGTCATTGCCAATGTGAAACTCAACCAACGAATATTTGAAATTCCTGGCATGCGCCAAATATTCGTATACCCCAATATGGGAGACGGCGGCTGCGGAACGGGAGCGGCATTTCTCGCATGTCGTGAAGCCCTTAAGACACGTGAACCCTATCAAACCGTCTATTTCGGACCGGATTATTCAGATGACGATATTACAGTTGAACTGAAGAAGGCCGGGCTAACCTATCAACGACATGATTCGATTGAACCCATTATCGCGAAACTTATTCACGAGGGACACGTTATCGCACGTTTTAATGGACGTATGGAGTATGGACCACGTGCATTGGGCAATCGTTCGATTCTGTATCGCGCCTCGGAACCTGAAGTGAATCAATGGCTGAATCAACGCCTTGGTCGAACAGAATTCATGCCGTTCGCCCCGGTTACACTGTATGAAGAACGGAACACATGCTATGTGAATATGGAAGGAGCCGAGCACACGGCTCAATTCATGACCCTGACCTTTAATTGCACGGATTTTATGAAAAAAACCTGCCCGGCAGCGGTGCATATAGACGGCACGGCACGTCCCCAGCTCGTCCGAGAAGAAGGCAATCCCAGTTACTACCGAATCCTGAAAGAGTATTACAAATTGAGCGGAGTCCCATCGGTCATTAACACGAGCTTCAACATGCATGAAGAGCCGATTGTCAATTCCCCGCACGATGCCATCCGTGCATTTCTGCAGGGCAATATCGATTACTTAGCGATTGGCAATTTCCTGGTAGAGCATCCGATGCTCGAAAAGGTGCACAAGGCCTAAACAAGCT
>JAYWMS010000438.1:0-2608 GCA_035873215.1 Nitrospirota bacterium
AATAGCAAATCTGTCATTGACAGAAATTTTTGGAGTAGGTTACGGTCAAGACTATGGTTTTGCCTAGCGAATCAAGCCCGAACCCTTCTTCGGCCACACCCAAGCTGATTACATCTCGACTTCTAGACCTTATACGGCTTTCTAGTCAGACCGGCACGTTGCTCCTCTTGCTGCCTACGTATTGGGCATTAGTATTAGCAGCCAACGGTACCCCTCCACTGAATTTGCTCGCCATTTTTGCATGTGGTGCATTTTTGATGCGAAGTGCTGGAGTGATTATTAACGACCTCGCAGATAGAAAGTTTGATCGGGAAGTGGTTCGAACAAAGACCCGCCCACTCGCAAGCGGCGCCCTCTCGCCTCCACAGGCACTCGTTTTCTTGACCATCTTGTTATTGAGCGCTGTCCTGCTGTTATGGTTTTTGAATCCTCTGGCCCGATGGTTGAGCCCAGTCGCGGTTGGACTGGCCACCTTGTATCCTTTCACCAAGCGGTTTTGTCATGTCCCGCAGTTCTTTCTTGGACTGGCCTTTGGATGGGGAACCATCATGGCTTGGGCTGCCGTTCAGCAAAATCTGGCCATGCCAGCATGGTGCCTGTTCGGCACGACGGTCTGCTGGGCATTAGCCTATGACACGATATACGCATTACAAGACCGAGATGATGATCGTCGAATCGGCGTCAAATCCTCCGCCTTATTGTTTGGCCACTCAGTTTGGATTGCCGTAGGAGGAGCTGAACTGCTCATGCTCATGTTCTTGACCATGGCCGGATTATTGGCGGAGTTGAACTTCGCATTCTATGGGGTACTCGCCGTGATTGCGGGTTTTCTCGGTCAACAGGTCTGGCGTTTGCGCCAAGAAATCTCCCCTACGAAAGCCTTTATACTCTTTCGTCAACATGTGGGAGTGGGAATCGTTATCTTAATTGGGCTGTGGGTGGGTACGCTATAAACAATAAAACTCGTTATAAGGTGCCCGATGGGAACTTGGGCGGATCGTGTCAGAGAAACCGAAAATAACTACATCTCTCACTGTTATGTATTTCAAATGTGAAAGGATTTATCCTTGATTGTTCTTATAGTGTTGTATGCTCAATCAGTTCCATGAAAGCCTTATCGCCAAAAATCAAATCTATACATTCCACTCAACTCAACACAAATCAGGGTTGCACTACCAATCTTCGTCGCACTACCGCCGCCTAAATACGGGACTCCCAAGACAGTTCCTACGCCAATGGGTGCCTAATACTTTCAAACCGTTTGTTCCATGTGACGTGACAACTCGGCAGTTATTTATATGGGAAACCGCCAAGGTGCTATCGACCAATTCGATCAAGATGCAAGGAATGTCGATCAACAGAAATCAAGAAACTTAAAAAGATTTTCATTGAAATCGGCACTGTCTACTCCGAGATCCAACCATCAGACGTCGCTCCCCCCCAACAGTATGGCGCCGCGGTGGTTCGCCAATTCGTTTTCAGTCAATTGGCGTATGGCTCACCTTTTAAGTGTGCGCTACAACTGAATTATATGATTGCCAGGAGAATGGTTAAAGAGTCTGAGGAGAAAGTCGTTCTAGATCTAAGTAAGATCCACGGAGAATATTCACTGCTGGGGTGCCAGTACGATTATGGAGACGAAGAGAATTGAATAACTCATCATCGATCTGAGACAGGCTATCCCTACAACGCATACGTTCAAATTAGGAAAAGACCAAAGCGAGCACCCTTAAATGGACTTTCAACATCATGAGCACAATGAACGTTGCATTCAATGCCCTGAAATGTGTGGCGTATCGATCGGATTGAGTCAATTCACACACGCCCTGTTACTTTGGCTAGAGCTCCAAATAGAGTATGAGAATTTGTTGAGAATCATTGATTTTAATCAGAAGATCAGATTTCCCTGACTGGCTCTTGGGACAATCGATAACGGAACATGAGAAGAAAAAACAAGGTAATTTTAGGAATTAGCAGAACAGCTGAATAGGCTTAAGTTATAGTTTTTGGCTTTTCGTTTATCATAACCAACCTACAGCCCCTCCCTCCTTTCTTCGGCCAATTTACTTAGGCCGTCTCCCTCCTCTACGTGCCACTCGCCCACTACTTTCCACGCAGCAATACGGATAACGCAAATGGAGGCGGAGAGTGCACCATTAACACTCATCTACATGCGAGTTCCATTAATATCGGCTGTAGGATTTAGGATTGTTTTTATCGTCGCTTGGCGGAGGACTGCATTTTTCACGAGAGATCTGGAAGGGAACTTGGCCTTTAGGACCCTGTTCAGGAAAACCATACGTAGTTGGCGTTTTCCTACCAAACACAAAGGTTTTGTGCCCAGAATTATCGTTGATTACTCTGGCAGGGGGATGGGTTTGTCTGGTATCGGGGCCCGAAGGGTATTTAAATAGGCTGTCACGGCTCGCGCATCTTCATCATTAAAACCAAGATTTGGCATCCTCGTATGTTTTTTCATGGCCTGAGGATACATAATCCACTTGTAAATCCATGTGCCATTTAATCGGAATCCGGCTCGATCTAATGCCGGCCCCACCAGACCTCCCTGCTCCCCAATGCTATGACATCCATGGCATCCATACTTTTC
>JAYWMS010000518.1:0-4062 GCA_035873215.1 Nitrospirota bacterium
CGTCACCCCAAGAATTTGTCCACATGTATCAGGTCGGTCGTGAACAATTCCTCATTTTCGTCTCAACGGTGGTTGGCGTACTCGCAACAGATTTGCTGATGGGGATTGCCATTGGCATCTGTGTCAATGTGGTGGTCCATCTGAAAAATGGCGCTCCTGCCAGGTCATTGTTTCAATCGCAAGTGCGTGTTGATCGAACTGCGGGCAAGGAAGTCACGGTGATCGTAAAGGATTCTGCAATATTCAGTACGTGGATTGGGTTAAAGAAACAATTGGAGAAGTTCAGCCATGAACCCCATGTTGTTCTTGATTTGTCAGAGACCTACCTGGTGGATCATACGACGATGGCCAAACTCCATGAGATGCAAAAAGATTTTCAAGAAAAGAATTCCACCTTAGTCATTACGGGTTTGGATCAGCATCAACCCCTCTCCAATCATCCAGAAGCGGGAAGGAAGAGACCCAGGGGGGCCTGTTGAGTAATTAGAAAACACCTCAATGGCAGGTTGGTCCTGACAAATACCCTAAAACAGCCGAAGGAGCCAGGACTGTTCAAAATGCCGATCAGGAAGGACAAATTAATAGAACACAGGGGAATAGTTGCTGGTCTCTAGTCGCTAAAAAAAAGGGTGCATAAGATCACAAGATACGAGCGCCAAGAAACTAGCAACCAGAGACGACCTATGAGAACGTTGCTAACGGACCCTTCGACCATGCTCAGGGCAGGCTTTTTCAACAGTCCCTAGGGGGGTGAGCCAGACCTTGTAGGAAACAGCTAGAAGATAAGGGCTTATGGAAGAGGGTTTTCCAAATCTTGGTCAAGAGAAAACACCATCACCCGTTCCCCAATCTGGGCGTCGATATCGGTGAAAAGCCCCAAGACGGTGGCTCCGGTGATTTCACTCAGTTGCTGGGAAAGTTTTCCCCGACCTTGTGCAATGAGATTTTGACGCATGGCTTTGACCATATCGACGCCATCCGGATTTTTGGCGAGTTGGCGCTCTGCGGGGGTCAGGACTCCCTTGAGTCTGATGACAACCATGTCTTTCAGAATAAAGGCTTTGACATCCTCCGGGCCTCGACCCATAAATTCCTGCTCAAATTTAATGATCGCATTCCGAATAGCCGCTTCTAGTTCTCCTTTGGTTCGGCCGTTATTCATGAGTGACCTGGCATCCAGAAGATAGAAAGTGGAGTTAAATTCTAAAAGAAATGGATTATATAGAGTTTGATCAGTTGGAACAATTCTAAGGAAATTTTGGATTCTTATGAATTCTGAAGCGACGACACAACAGCACCGTGGGGTATCGACCGAAGATCGAGAACGTCTTCGTCATGAGATTGAAGAGGCGAGCGAACCGATTGCGCCCTTTTGGCCTATGAGAACGATGGTCGCCCAGAATCCTATTCATGGATTGGAATATCTTCCCTTTGACAAGGCGGTTCGAAAGGGCAAACACCTTGTAGGCGGAAATGGGTATTTGCCCAATGAAGAGTATCAGCAGTTTTATCAAAATGGTCGCATTACCCCCGAAAGTCTCAAGCGAGCTTTCGCGAGAGTTGGACCTCGACCAGAAAAACCAGATTCTGTCCAAATAGGAGGCCGCCGGGTGACGGCCCTTGATATTTGGGCATTGCACCTCGTCCATGGGTTTGAACCTTGTGAGACAACCCTCCTGCAATGGGAATTCAGTGGGGGTGGGGCCACCAAGCGTTTTCGTCAAGACCTTTCAGATGAATCTCGGCAACGAATCATCGAACGAACGATCAGAGAATGTGAGCATTGTCGAGATTATCCTGAGGAGGCCTATCTCACAAATTTGTGGAAGAGCACCTTGGCCGTCCTGCAACTATCTGAGGCCCATTCTAGCGATCCAACATCGGGGAGTTTCGTCTCCGGCGTTTCAGATGACCCTCACGCGCAATTGAATATTTCGCTTCCAGCTCAGCGAACGCTCAGCGATTGGGTGGATGTGTTGGCCGGAACAACATTGGTCGAGTCAATCAACGGTCAACTCATCAAATGGGTGGCGGCCTTTCTTGATGAAGGGTTAGCCGGATGGGAAATGCCCTTACGACACGAAGGCTTTTATCGGGCTTGGCGAGAATTGGTTCAACAAGATCATTCAGGAACATTTCTTGGGATAAAAGATTTCTCACAAAAAATCCGCGACCTGCCAGACGAGCCCGAGGATGCGGTGGTAGCCAGTTTGCATCGTCTTGGAATCCCACAAGAGGAATGGAAGGATTATCTATCGAGGCAGTTATAATTATTGCCGGGTTGGACGCGATACATTCGTTGGCTTGGGGAAAATCCAGCGTATCATGCGCAACACAAGCATCCCATTGACACCACACAGTACCTTGCTGTGCGTGTATTCTATGAAGTGGAGCTGATCCAAATCACCTGTCAGCGAGAGTGGGGGATTGATGGAACCGTTTCCGCGTTGGTCGCCTATTGGCAGGAACGACCTGATGAATATGAGGACCACGTGAAGGAAAGTGGTCACTCGGTTGATACGAGAACGAAGGCTATCTGCAGAGACGCCTGGCGGCTGTTTCATCTCGCCCAGTTTCTAGAAATTTCTCCAATAGAAATGCACGACCTCTCCTTCTCAGATGCCCAAACCTTGTTGCACTGGGTTAATGATTTCCCCGCTGATCTCCATAGCCCCGTGTGGCTTGAGGCGTATGAAGAGGCCTTTCGGGTGGAGATCATTCGTAAACTTTCTTCGCATCGCGGGACAGTGCCCGTCTTGAACACACGTCCTCGAGCGCAACTCGTGTTTTGTATCGATGTACGATCGGAATCGTTCCGCCGCCATATTGAAGCCCAAGGCCCTTATGAGACATTTGGGTTCGCAGGATTTTTTGGCATTCCGATCAGTCATCAAGTCTTTGATAGTGACCAACGTCTAGCCTTATGTCCTGTGTTACTTTCACCTAACCATGCGGTCACAGAAGTGCCTCGACTGGGAGAAGAACAGGCATTGAAAAAATATTCTTCCGGCACTCGCTGGCACCAATTGGGGAATCATCTCTTTCACGATTTAAAGCATAACCCGATTGGCTCGATGATGGTGATTGATGTGCTGGGGTTCTTCTTTAGTTTAGGTCTGGTTGGCAAAACACTACTGCAAAAACCCTTTCACGCGATTACATCAACCATCGATCGTTGGTTTACGCATACGGTTTCAACACAGGTCTCGGTTTCGGCACCTTCCGATCCTCAACACCCACAAGTAGGAGACGTGAATACTGAAGGGATTCCTGCTGGGCTTGCACAGGGTTTCTCTCTGACAGAACGCGTGACCTTTATAGAAAACGGACTTCGTGGGATGGGGCTCACACAAAATTACGCGCGTTTAGTCTGTCTCTGTGGGCATGGCAGTGAGACGGACAACAATCCCTATTTTGGAGCATTGGATTGTGGCGCGTGCGGGGGAGCTCCAGGGGATGCGAACGCACGCGTCTTTGCCGCAATGGCCAACGAGCCGGAAGTTCGTCGCATCCTCAAAGAGAAGGGATTACCCATTCCTGATGACACCTGGTTTCTTCCGGGCAAGCACAATACCACCACTGATCGGGTCACGTTTTACGACCTGGAAGTATTTCCCGAAACTCATAGAGAGGATTTACAGGTGTTGCGCAAGGATCTCGAAGAAGCCGGAGCCAATCAGGCTCTGGAACGGTGCCGTCGCATCCCAAGCGCTCCGACAGAGATTTCTCCAGAAAAGGCCTTTGCACATGTGGAGAAACGCAGCTGTGATTGGGCCAACCCTCGTCCGGAATGGGGACTGGCAGGAAATGCCGCCTTTTTAATTGGAAGACGAAAGCTGACCAAAGGCTTGGAATTGGGCGGCCGCGTCTTTTTACATTCCTATGATCCGATTGCCGATCCCCAAGGTGCCATCCTCGAAAAAATTATGACAGCGCCGTTGATTGTCGGAGAGTGGATTAATCTGGGCTATTATTTCTCGGCGGTTGACCCATGGGTCTATGGCAGTGGGAGTAAGGTTCTGCACAATGTGGTGGGTGGTGTTGGGATGATGTTGGGAAGCC
>JAYWMS010000496.1:0-7318 GCA_035873215.1 Nitrospirota bacterium
TCAGTTGAGCCTCGACAAATTGATCCACGTTACGTCGGACTTCAGCCACACGCACGCCGGTAGGAATGATGCCCCCAAGCGGCCGTGCGGCTTCCAGGACCACGTCTTGACGCGAGAAACCTTCGGTACTGGCATTCGAGATGTTATGGGCGGTCACGGACAGCCCGCGCTGAAAGGCTTGAATCCCTAAGCGCCCCATCTCAAAAATATTGTTAATGCCTGAACCTGACATGTGTCCCCTTACCCATGCACACTCAATGATGAAGTGGATAACGGCAAACGTAGGGCTCCGGTCCCCTGATACGTCGGCTCGACATCCCCACCGGAATGAATCAAACGTAGTGCCTCACGAACCATTGAGACACCACGATGGGTGAGTTCCGCATTCTGACGACCTTGTTCGGCCACTTTCCGTGCGATGGAGATCACCCCCTTAAATTCCAATGACGCTCGTGCCCCCCATGGTGCCGGGACCTGAGACAATTGTTGCAACCATTCGGTTGGATTTGGAGTTGGCACCGGCCCCAGTAATCGCGTGAAGAGTTGGACTCGACGCTGGTCCAAGAACCGCAGGTCTTCCAGAACAACCTTTTTCTTTTCGGCGAGTTCGATCAACGCTTGATCTGAGATCGTCCTGAGAGCATCGAGTTCTTGGGTGAGCAATGTCAACAAATGCTGGTAGGTTGTTCGTTCGGCACGAAGCAGGCCCAGGAGGTCCTCCCACGGTTCTGGTTGACTCATAGCAAGACCTCCTCTAACAACCGCGGTACTATATGAGAGAATTCAAAACCGTATCCTGGATGACTCCAGCCGCGACACGATCACTATCGACCCGATACGTGCCACTTTCAATCGCTGCTCGGATTGCTGATAAATCTTTGGTGGGAACATCCGGCAACGCCTTAATCTGCTCAATGATGGCGCCGCGTTCCAGCGACTCGGACGACAAGGCAACAGTATCGCTCGTTGCGGTCTTTGAGTCCCCGACTTGACCACGCGGATGGCCTCCTGCCCCTTCCGTTCGACGAGTCCCTGTCAAGACTTGATGAAGATCTTGAATCGAATCTGGTCCAGTTATTCCCATAATTATTATCCCCCTTACCGTTAGTATCGGTTATTGACTGTTCTAACTTTAGAAGGATTTTCCCTTTTCATTAGGCTCAACTATATTCTCTTGATCAGCTTGAAGTCTGGCTTCAATGTATTTGGCCAAGCCAATGCCTCCGACTTCTACAGATCGCTTCGCGATCGCTTCATCATAAAACGAGTGAAAAACCTCTCCCATACGATTCTGAGTCAGCGCACTCTTGGGAACCGTTTCACGCATCACCTTCAACATGTAAGACATGAAATACGCTTCAAAGTCCTGACTGGCCTTCTTGATATCTCCTTGTTTGACAGCCTTATTGAGGCTCTCGATTCGTTCTTGAACCTGTGCACCGCCCGACGCATTCTCCAACATACCCTCTAGACCAGACACCATGCCGTCCCTCCTTACTTCTTGCCAACACCTTGGCTGGAACGATGGAATAAACCGATGGACATACGATTAAATCATTTCCAACTCAGCTTGGAGTGCCCCGGCTGCTTTCGCGGCCGTCAACACTGCAACCAAGTCCCGTGGGGTCACACCCACCGAGTTCAAGGCTTTGACGAGATCCCCGAGTGTGACGGAACCATCGATCTGAATCACCCGACCAGCCTCTTCTTCGACCCTCGTATCAACGTCAGGCGTGACCACGGTTTCTCCCCCCAGACTGGCCGGTCCTGGCTGTGACACATTGAAATCCGTTTTCACATTAATCGTGAGGTTCCCATGAGACACGGCCATGCTGGATAAGCGTACATGTTGTCCCATCACGATGGTCCCGGTGCGCTCATTCACGATCACTTTGGCACGGGTATCGACATGCACATCCAAGCCTTCCACGGCCGCGATCATTTGCACAATTTTTCCTTGAAACGCATTGGGAACGGTTAACGACACTTGCCCCGAACTCACTGGCGTGGCAATCCCATCGCCAAGATGCGTGTTAATGACCTCAGCCATGCGCAAAGCCGTCGTAAAGTCCGCATGGTGTAACGACAAGGAAAAAGAGTCCCATTCACTTATGTTCAAATTGATGGCTTTTTCCACGATCGCCCCACCAGGGACGATGCCACCGGATTGCTGATTTTTCACGACGGACGTGCCTCCATCACCCGCTTCAAAACCCGAAGTGGAAATCGGGCCTTGTGCCACGGCATACACCTC
Organism: Nitrospirota bacterium; assembly: GCA_035873215.1. Classification (GTDB taxonomy): domain Bacteria; phylum Nitrospirota; class Nitrospiria; order Nitrospirales; family UBA8639; genus JAYWMS01. The sequence continues at coordinate 2,255 of JAYWMS010000496.1, forward strand.
CTGATTGGGAGCCTTGAGCGGTGAGAGCAACAAGGTACCGCCTTTCAGGCTTTTCGCATTGGCCAGAGAAGATACTTGCACATCCAATCGCATGCCCGGTCGCGCAAACGGCGGCAATTTTGCCGTCACCATCACCGAAGCCGTGTTCCTCGTCAGCAACTGGATGGGATCAATTTTCAGGTTGATACCCATAGAATTCAACATCGAGATAATGGCCTGTGCCGTAAATTGACCTCCGACGACCGAATCGCCGGTCCGATCCAGTCCGACGACCAGCCCATATCCGATCAACTGATTATCCCGCACCCCTTCGACCGAAGTGATATCCTTGATCCGGGCAGCATCAACCGGATGACTTCCGAGCCCAATCAACATCAGGACACACATCACGCCACAAGCAATGCGATTCCACGATCCACCGTTCCATTTCGTTTCATTATTCATACAAGTTCTACGTTCTTTCACTTTTGCATCCTACAAAGGTAGAATCCAATCCAGAACACGTACCATCCAACCCGGACGTTGGACATCATCCACGACTCCCAGCCCTGTATATATGATTTTGGCATTGGCAATGGCGGAGGAAAGCACGGTATTAGCGGTATCCACATCAATGGGACGGATAATTCCCGATAACACCATCGTTTGCCGTTCACTATTCACCGTCACTTCGCGCCGACCCCGAATACGAAGATCGCCGTTCTGGAGCACCTCAACGACTCGCGCCGCTATGGTACCGGTCAAGGTATCTTCCCGACTCGTCGAACCCGTTCCCTCAAATTCATTTTTTGTGCTCGCATTGACCTCCACTCCATCCACCAGTGGCGAGGCAAAATTGGCGAGACCAAACAAACTGCCTCCTAAACTCCCCTCATACGAGGAGTCACGATCGGCCTGTGTAGTGGCGCTTTTTGACCCGCTGTGCTGTTCGACTATCTTCACGATGACGATGTCGCCAACCCGGCTGGCTCGTAGATCTTCAAATAAAAAGGCACGACCGTTACCTTCCTGCCATAGGGAACCAGTCGTTGTCGGTTCAGCCATCATCTGCAAGGGAACTTCCTCCTCTTCCTGAGGAACAATCATGTCCTTGACGTCCTTGAAAGAATTCGCACACCCACCTGCGCCCATCGTAAGGAACACACTCATGAACAATCTCCACACCGTGCGATACCACTTCAAAGAAACGGTGTGCATTAAAAGAGCACCGCAACTAAGCCGGGTCCCAAGACACGGCCCATGACTTCCCGTTTTGACTGCTGATTTTCAACGGTAATCATCGTGCCGGGCGCTCCCGTATCTTTTGCGATACCCACAGTCTGCACCACAAGACCCCCATGACGCGCTTCAATAATGACGCGATCACCTTTATGGATAACGGGTGGCTCGACGACAAACGCATGCTGAATGGGCCTATTCGGAGGCAAAAGCCTCGTGGCCTTTTTGCCGACCACCATCCTAGGACCCTTCACATAGTCTTGCGTCAACGTGGGAAGAGAATAATCCACGACCCTCACATCGGTTGCATCAATCGTCTCGTGCGCCCTGATTAATCGAACAGGCACAACCAGGGGCATACGAGCCTCAACTTCAGCGACCACGTTGACCATTCGTTCGAATTCCTGATTCACGGAGAGCCCCATGCGATAGGATCGCCTCCCCATACGACCGTTCATCGTATCGGGAGGAACTTGAATATTGATTACCCCCTTGGGCACTGTTACCGGCCTTTTTGGGAACAATACATCGACGGATAAGGCCATACCCGACATCGAAAATTGACGATTGAGAGAGTTCAGCAATGCTCGTTGAAATTGTGCCGGCGACACGATCTGTGTATGGGACCCAACAACGTGGGATTTACCGACCGATGAGCGGTCCGCAGCATACAAGGGCCCCATGCTGAACACGTGGACCAATGCAACCATCACCATGACATGAACAATCATGACGTTCCCCTTTTCCTGAAATTACGAGTGACTGAGATGCCTCACGGTGAGTCAGTCGAAGGAAAATTCATTGTCGTGATCCGTGATGAGTGATCCGAAATGGATAATCGGTGATGGGGGGAAGATACACCGTTTTTCCTCTTCCCCTCCGGTTCACGGATTACGGTTCACAGTTCACTCATGACTCACTACCTTCGGAGATTATTCACGACCGACATCATATCGTCGGCGGCCTGAATCGCCTTGGCATTAATTTCATAACTACGTTGAGCGATGATCATGTTGACCATTTCATCTGCAATATTCACATTGGACGTTTCGAGAAATCCTTGACGAATCAGGCCAAACCCCGTGGTGAATCCTGGCGTACCCGCCTGTGCTGATCCTGACGACGCGCTATCCAGGAAGAGATTGCCGCCTTGAGCAATCAGGCCAGCAGGATTATCGAATCGAACCAACTGGAGTGCACCCACTTGGGTTGCCTGTGAGACACCCGGCAGCAAGACAGACACCGTCCCATCTTGGCCGATATCAATCTGCAGCGCGCCCGAAGGAATCGTGATCGACGGTATCATGGTATCGCCATCGCCGGTCACCACATTCCCGGCGTTATCTGTCTTGAACGAACCGGCTCTTGTATACATGGTCGTGCCGTCGGGACGCGACACTTGAAAGAAGCCTGCCCCTTCAATAGCCAAATCCAAGGCATTGTTCGTTTGGCGCAAACTCCCCTGCTGATACTCTTTCGCAACGGTGATGGGTCGCACACCAGCGCCTATCTGAATTCCAACGGGAAAGACCCCGACGTTGGACGCAGCTGAACCGGGCAGGCGCTGAATCTGATAGAGCAGATCCGCGAATTCCGCCCGGCTCCGTTTGAACCCATTCGTGTTCACGTTCGCCAAATTGTGCGCGATGGTGTCGATGTTCAGCTGCTGCGCCGCCATCCCCGTCGAAGCCGTATGCATTGCTCGAATCATGTGAACACCTCCACCTGTCTCACCTCAGTCATACATGCCGATTGCGTAGATACTCATTCCCTACCCTTGTACACGCGACGACTGAATAATCTGACCGGTGAGTTCATCCATCGTCTGAATAGCCTTTTGCATTTGTTCATATCCACGCGTCACTTTGATCATATTAACGAGCTCCATACTTGGATTGACGTTCGACTGCTCCACACTTCCTTGACGAACGCGAACGTTCTTAGCCGGCACGGCATTGCGTGGCGCGACCCAGTAGAGATCACCCGCTTTGATGGAAATTTCAGTCTCGGGGAGTTGTTCAATTCGAAGTGTGCCGACAACCTTCCTTCCGACATGCACCACACCATTCTTATCGATCGCCACAGGACCACTGGGCATGGTGATCGGGCCATTCACACCGAGCACCGGATCCCCCGAGAACGTGGCCAGTTCGTTTTTTCCATTGATCTGGAAGTGGCCACCTCGATAATGTCGTTCACCGTTCGCCGTGCGGATGACGAAGAACCCCTTGCCTTCAAGCGCCACATCCATATCATTTCCGGTATAACGAAGCGTGCCTTGCGTGACATCAGGACGAACCGTGGCCACTTGAGGAAACAAGTCGATGCCCGCTATGTGCGGTCCAACCGAACGCGCCAGGATCGTCCCAAAAACAGCATTATCCTTTTTAAATCCCGCAGTGTGAATGTTCCCAATATTGTGAGCCAGCAATTCCATTTGCCGCTCTTGCGTAATAGCCCCCGCCAACACCGGATACAAGCCGCGATTCATCGAGTACACCTCCTCCCAAGCATTTGGGTCTCCTGTGTAAATAGCAACGCTTGTGCCAAATTTCAGAGACTCGGATTTTGGGTACGAGGTTCATGAATATCGGATAAGGCACAATCAGAAAGGCTGAGAGAAGATAGAAGAAGTCCATATTCCATCGATGCAAATCCTACGACACCTACCAAGAGGACGTGCATAACCCAAGGCAGCATGGAGGAATCACGACTGCTGAATCGTAGGCAGAACCTGCCCGTTAGAATGTTTTTGCCCAGGCTGTATGTGCAGGGATAACGGGTGAATAGGGAAAGGAATCGAGGAAAGACCAGATGCGGGAACTAGGAAATCGGAGGAAGAAAACTATTCTCAAACCGTTGGGTTTCCCGAAGGATGACAATTTCGACTCGACGATTCGCGGCACGCCCTTCAGGCGTCGCATTGGTTTTGATCGGATGTTCCCCCCCGAATCCGGTGGCAGAAAACCGATTAGCGACCAATTGATGTTGATTGATAAAATAACGCACGAGAGCCGTCGCGCGACTGGCCGACAATTCCCAATTGGATGGATATTGTCGGGTGCGAATAGGAATCGCATCGGTGTGACCTTCTACACTAATGAGGTTGGGGAGATCCTTCACCAGAGCCGCGATCAAGTCAAGGAGCTCCCGCACGACCGGCTTCATCTGCGCCCGACCGCTGTCAAAAGCCACTTCACTCTTAATTTTGATGGAAATACCCCGTGCCGAGTTTTGAACAGTGACGTCCCCGGATTTCCCCTCGATCATCCCCAGTGCATTCGCGACCTTAAGGTAGACTTGAAAATCATTGGGACGCTCTTTCAGCTCTGTCTCCATCGCCGGTCGGGTTTGCTCCATAGGCATCGGGACAACCGACATCTGACCAAGAGGTTTATGATTCGTAAACGCCGACACCAAAGATTCACTCATAGTCCGGTATTTGCCCTCGTTGACGGAAGAGACGGAATACATGACTACGAAGAAGGCAAACAGCAGCGTGATAAAGTCGGCATAAGACACCAGCCACCGTTCATGATTTTCATGTTCTTCGTGTTTTTTCTTCATGATGGGATAGGAAATTCAGGAAGGATCTCTAATGGGTCGTCAGGCCTTGGATGCCCGCTGACTTTCCGGCAAATACCCACTGAGTTTTTCTTCGATCATTCGGGGATTTTCTCCTTGCGCCAAGGCCACCAATCCTTCAATCGTCATGATTCGACCCTTCACCACTTCCTTGGTTTTCATCTTGATTTTCCCCCCGATCGGGAGAAAGAATAAGTTCGCGGCACCGACGCCATACACGGTCGCGACGAATGCCACAGCAATACCACAGATCGGAAGAGC
>JAYWMS010000506.1:0-1724 GCA_035873215.1 Nitrospirota bacterium
CCCGAAGCATCACCAGCCATCTTTTGCCCAAGCTCTTCCAGAAGAACTGGTGGATTTGGCTCACGTGTTGAGAAAAACCTTAAAAGGCCTTTATCAAGTTTTAGGAAATCCAGACTTCAATTTTATTATCCATTCTTCTCCGACTGAGGATGAAAACAAAAGATATTACTTGTGGCATGTTCAAATTCTCCCCCGCATTACTACCATTGCTGGGTTTGAATTGGGATCAGGAATTTTTATCACCACGATGATTCCTGAGGAATCAGCTCCCTACATGCGACAGGTACTTGAAAAGGTTGATCGTTAAATAAACAAATGAGTTAAGAAAGGAATTCATCATGCTCACAAAGGTATCTATTGGAAGACATTGCTGTGCCGCCTCAACAAATGTAGAAAACTACAGGTCACTTGTTGGAGACGAAATTATTGATGAGATTCAAGACTTTGCAAAAAAGATAAAAGGAGTCCGAATTTGCCACCTAAACTCGACAGCCAATGGTGGAGGAGTGGCTGAACTCTTATCTCGCCACCTCCCTCTGGTCCAGGCTCTCGGCGTCTCGGCCGAATGGCGTCTCATCCACGGCGAGCCCGAATTTTTCACGGTGACTAAGGCTTTTCATAACGGGTTGCAGGGGGGCCATTATGATTTGGGAGATCAAGAGCACGAATTGTATTTAGCGGCCAATGAACAAAGTGCCAAACTTTTGTCTACGGAATATGATGTCTTTATAGTCCATGATCCGCAACCCGTGGCCCTTCGACATTTTAGTGGACCAAGAAATGCTAAATGGATTTGGCGCTGTCACATTGATAGCTCAGCACCTGACGCTAGTGTCAGTTCTTTTTTGACCCCATTCATTGAGGAATACGATGCGTTTGTCTTTACCATGCCAGAATTTTTGCTGCCGAGTCTGCCAAATCACAAAGCCCATTTCATAGCCCCAGCCATTGAGCCCATGGCCACCAAAAACATGGATCTCCCATTGGATGTTTGCAAGCGGGCCATTGCCGATTCCGGTATGGATCTCACCCATCCCATCCTTCTCCAAGTTTCACGGTTTGACCCCTGGAAAGATCCTCTTGGAGTAATCCAGGCCTACCAGTTGGTCAAAGAAGAAATCCCCGGTGTTCAACTGGCCTTAATTGGTGCTATGGCCGGGGATGATCCAGAAGGCTGGGCTCTTTTAGAGAAAGTTGAAGAGGAAGCTGCCAATGATCCGGACATTTTCATTTTCACTAATTTAGGTGGGGTCGGAAGCATGGAAGTGAACGTGTTTCAGCGAGGCTGCGATGTGGTCATTCAAAAATCTTTACGTGAAGGTTTTGGGCTAGTTGTCTCTGAAGCGCTGTGGAAGGAAAAACCCATCGTAGCAGGAAAAGTCGGTGGTATTCCCATGCAGGTTCCAAAAGGTTTTGAAAATAACTTGGTGGATACTATCGAGGGTTGTGCTGAAAGAGTCCTTCATCTTCTCAAGCGACCGGGAGAACGAGGCGATTATGGCCGTGCAGGCCGAGAACATGTGCGACGGAACTTTTTGCTACCCCGTTTGGTGCGAGATGAATTACGTCTGATCCAAAAAGTTATTCAGGAGGCTTAAACATGAAGGTCTTGGCCTTAAATTATGGCAGCTCCTACCTCAAGTTTTTAGTTGCCAAGATAGACCATGGCAAAATGAACTCATCTCAAACCGGTCATCAAGCACGAGGGAGTATTGATCAAATAG
>JAYWMS010000521.1:0-3684 GCA_035873215.1 Nitrospirota bacterium
TGGTGGTGATTAAGTAGGATATGGTCTTATATAAGGGAAAACTCCTAGGAAAAGTACGTCAAGATTCTGGTTATGTCAAGAACGGTTGGCACGGGTGTTTTCCTTGACAGATTTACAAACCCTTGTCTAGACTAACGTGAAAAATCCCATGTTTTTCGTTGGGTTAGGAGTGTCTTCGCATGTTTTCGTCATTGACGGAAAAAATTGACGGTGTACTAAAAAAGCTTCGTGGCTCGGGTGTGCTGCGAGAGCAGGATGTCACCGAAGCATTGAAGGAAGTTCGTCTGGCCCTCCTTGAGGCCGATGTCAATTTCAAAATTGTGAAGGACTTCATCACCCGAGTCCAGGAAAAGGCTGTTGGACATGGAGTGTTGGAGAGTCTTTCGTCTGGTCAACAGGTCGTCAAGATAGTATGGGAAGAACTGCGAGACCTCATGGGCCACGCCCATGCAGGGATAGTGCTTGCCTCAGAACCCCCAACGGTCATGATGCTGGTCGGGCTGCAAGGGGCGGGAAAGACCACGACATGCGGCAAGTTGGCCAACCTTTTCAAGCAACAAGGAAAACGAGTCTTGCTTGTGGCTGCGGACCCAAGACGCCCTGCGGCGGCGGATCAATTAGCTTCCCTTGGCTCGGATTTAGACGTTGCCGTGCATCGGGCTGGTCAGGTGCTGGCTGGCCGACAGGAAGTGGTTCGGTTTTGTACGGAAGGCCTGACACGTGCGAGAAACGACGGCTATGAGGTGGTTATTTTTGATACGGGTGGTCGGTTGCATGTCGATGATGAACTTATGCTGGAGCTAGAGGACATTAAGGTTGCTGTGGGACCACATGAAGTCTTGCTGGTTGCAGATGCGATGACTGGCCAAGAGGCTGTCAACGTGGCTGGGCAGTTTGATCAGCGCGTGGGGTTGACTGGAGTGATTCTCACAAAGATCGAAGGTGATGCACGGGGTGGGGCCGTGTTGTCCATACGGGCAGCAACCGGCAAGCCAATAAAATATCTAGGAATCGGGGAAAAGGCAGATGCCTTGGAACCATTTCACCCGGACCGTATGGCGTCTCGTATCCTGGGGATGGGTGATGTGCTCTCGCTTATTGAAAAAGCCCAGGAAGCTTATTCGAAGGAGGATGCCGAAGCGCTTCAACGGAAAATCACTGGCAATTCCCTGACTTTAGAGGACTTTCGCGATCAGATTAAGCAAGTGAACCGTCTCGGGACAATGGATCAGATCATAGGGATGATTCCTGGTGGTGATCGTCTCAAAGCTAAATTAGGGGCGGATCAAGCGCAGCTCCCCGAAAAAGAAATGAATCGTGTGGTGTCCATCATTGATTCCATGACATTAAAGGAACGTCGAGATCACACAGTCCTGAATGGAAGTCGAAAAAAGCGCATTGCCAAGGGAAGCGGGACTTCTGTTCAGGAAGTTAATCGGCTCATTAAGCAGTTTTTAGGAGCCAGGACGATGATGAAATCGCTTGTGGGAGGTGGAAAACCGGGTAAAATGGGTAAATCAGGCAAGCGACGAAAACTTATTCGGTCGTTGCAATCTTATTGAGTATATTTTTTTGATACAAACAATGTATAATGACCCCTTTGTGGTTAACCCCAATTGAGTGAAGGAAGGAGTTGGACACGTGGCAGTACATTTACGGTTGAGCCGAGTGGGACGACACAAACGGCCCTTTTATCGAGTAGTGGCAACCGATTCCCGAAATCGGAGAGATGGTCGATGCCTTGAGGTTTTGGGGACCTACGATCCACTCAAGGATTCGGTAGCGACGGAGCTTAAACAGGAACGGATATTGGATTGGCTCCAAAAGGGAGCACAACCCACTGTGACCGTGCGTACGCTACTTCGTCGAAACGGCGTTTTGAAGACCTTCGAGGATTCTCGAAAAAAATCCTAGCGTCCTTCCTGGAAAATCAGGTTTCCCTTCCCACAGAAGTGAGTGCTCGACATTAAGTCCGGGTGCTCCCAACCTCATTGGCAAGATGGAGGTTCAGTTCCACGAGTGGTGGTGTGATGTCTGATGCGGAACTGATTACGGTAGGTCGAATTGTCAAACCGTTTGGTGTGCGAGGGCAAGTTCGAGTGCAATCGCTAACGGATGTTCCCGGACGATTGGAACAATTGCAGAATGTGATATTGGTACTACCGACCGGTCGGCAGATCGAGACGACGGTGACTGATGTGCAAGTTGATGGTCGGTCGCATCTCCTGCGGTTTGCAGCCTTCTCGACGCCTGAAGAGGCCCAAGCCTATCGAGGCGCCCGGTTGACGATTCCGTTAGGGCCTGTTCCTCCCGCTCCCGAAGGACATTGGTATCAGTTTGAACTCATCGGGTTGACGGTGAAGGATCAAACGGGCGCGATCTTAGGCGTCGTAGAAGATGTACTCGAGTATCCCAGCCAGCATATGTTTGTGGTTCGGGGTAAAGGAACTGAGATTTTGATCCCTGCCTCCCGCAAATGGGTGACAAACGTGGATATTGACGGGCACGTGATGACGGTCGTTCATCCGGAGGAATGGGGAGACGATGATGCAGTGTGAGGTCTTAACCTTATTTCCAGACCTGATTCAGGGAGTGACGTCACAGAGTATACTCAAGCGCGCTCAAGACCAAGGACTCGTCCAAATTCGAGTGCATAACATTCGTGATTACATCGATGATCGGCATCGGATCGCGGATGATGCTCCCTACGGTGGGGGACCTGGTATGGTGATGAAAGCAGAGCCGATCTTTCGGGTACTTGATGCATTACGTGGGACCGGTGAAGAGTTGCGTGTCATCATGCCGTCGCCCCAAGGAAGACCTTTTACACAATCCCTAGCGAAGGACTTGAGTCAGGAGCATCGTCGGCTGGTATGGATTTGTGGGCACTATGAAGGCATTGATGAGCGTGTGGTGTCCTGGCTGCAGCCCGAAGAAATATCCATCGGGGACTATGTTCTCACTGGTGGTGAACTGCCTGCGTTGGTTATGATTGATGCGGCCACGCGCCTCATTCCAGGAGTGGTTGGTGATCCCGATTCGGTGGCACAGGATTCCTTCATGGAATCGTTGCTGGATTTCCCGCACTATACCAGACCTGAAGCAGTACGGGGATTTGGTGTCCCTGATGTGCTCTTGTCTGGAAATCATGAAGCCATTCGCCTATGGCGGAGAAGGTCGGCATTAAGAAATACCTATCATAAACGTCCGGATCTGTTGAATCCGACACAGCTGTCACAAGAAGATCAACGATTTCTAGAGGACATTGTCCAAGAAGGTCGATAAGAATTATCAGTTAGTTAGAGGGAGGAAAAGTGTCATGAATCGGCTCCAGCAACTTGAACAAACATTTCCCACCAACACCCTGCCTGTCTTTGAAATCGGGGATACCGTCCGTGTCCATGTCAAAGTCATTGAGGGTGAAAAAGAGCGTGTGCAGGTGTTTGAGGGTTTTGTGATTGCACGGAAAGGCAAGAAGATCAGCGAAACGTTTACGGTTCGTAAGATCTCTTACGGAGTGGGCGTGGAGCGCGTGTTCCCCGTCAATTCTCCGAATATCGCGAAAGTTGATGTGGTGCGAAAAGGAAAAGTTCGGCGAGCCAAGCTATATTATTTGCGTGACAAAAAGGGAAAAGACGCAAAAGTTGCCGAGCGCGATTATTCCCCTATCGGAAAGCGGAAAAA
>JAYWMS010000011.1:0-2107 GCA_035873215.1 Nitrospirota bacterium
CCTGGCAGGCTGTTCAAAAAGACCGACCAACAAGGCCGCAACTAGCGAAAAGGCGAGGCGTATTCTGTCCAGTACGTTGAGCCTTTGAGCGACGTGAGAACGGCACTGGCGGCCTTATCCACAGCCTGTTAGCCAATCGCAGACAGAAACGACGACGTTATCCGGCCTTGGTACACTTCAGCGACAGGACCCTTCATCGTCAGATTAAATTGTGGATCAACCGTAACCTGCAACATGCCGCCTGGGGCCTTCACGGAAACCGGACTGGAAATTAACCCAAGTCTCACCCCTGCACTGGCAGCCGCACAGGCTGATGAGCCCGACGCTTGAGTCTCTCCGGCTCCCCGTTCCCAAATCAGAATAAAAATTGACTTGGGTCCTGTCGGAACGGCCAGTTGCACGTTTGTTCGTTTGGGAAAGATCGTATGATTCTCCAACTCCGGTCCGATCCGAAGTAAATCTGCTCGCGTCCATTTTTCGCCCATGTTCCTGAACACCACACAATGCGGATTCCCCACGCTGATCCCGGTAAAACGCAGGGACTCCCCCGCTGCCTTCACCGGTTGCAATATTAGTTCAGGGGGTCGTAAGGAACAGGGCAAACTATTCGGGGTAAACAAGGCACGCCCCATATCCACTGTAGCCCCGGAAACCTGGCCCTTCTTGTTCAATTCCAAATAGATATGAACCAGCCCACCCTTGGTTTCTACCGAAAAAGACTTCTTTCGTGTTTTCTTGGTGGCATAGAGGTAGCACCCAAAGATGCGTAATCCGTTGCCGGATTTTTCAGCTTCGCTTCCATCGGGATTGTAAATTCGCAACCCGAAGTCCGCCTTCCTGGAGGGTGTAAGCGCCAGAATGCCGTCGCTCCCCACCCCCCAATGACGATCACACATCGTCCGAATGTTCTTGGGCGTCAGCTTGAAATCCAAATCCTTCGGGTTCAGGGCGATGTAATCATTCCCCAAGCCATGCCCTTTAAAAATTTCGTTTTTCATTTCGGCACCCTTGAATTGTTCTTGACCGAGTTTCAAAAAAACTTTTCTTACCCACGAGCCCCATGGTTCAGGAGGCTTAACAATTCCTTATTGAATGACTTCGCCTCGAATTCACAGATTTGGCAAATTTAATGAAAATGCAGGTGGAATTACAAATGGAGTGAAAAGACCTGATGAAAAGGAGGGTGCGACTCAACTCAATGAGGACAGCGGAATGAAGACAAGAGAGTTATTGAGGAAGGCAAAACGATTATTGACCACCACGCTAAGACCTCAGTTCTGGATTGCCTGAGCTCGAGTTTGAATATAGCCGTCGCGGACAGCGGCATATAAATCCAGGGTGCTGTTTTCAATCCCCTCGAAGATGTCTAAATTCTGTGCTCGATCACTCACCGTTTCGCCAACTCTGGTCGAGGCTTGAGCCACAAATGGCAGCACGTAGTTTAAGGGATCCAACACCAAATCGGCCAGGTTCCCTACACCATCCCGCACGGTCATAGGAGGAAGCAGGGGCAACACCAGATAAGGACCGGGTGGCACACCCAGGACAGCCAAGGTTTGCCCAGCATCCTCTTCTGCAGGGGATTCTATCCCAAATTGTGTTTGGGCCACATCGAAGAATCCGGCCACTCCCAAGGTGCTATTGATAAAAAACGCCCCAGCACCACCCCGGCCTGTTGGACTTTTCCTTGAAAGAGATTATTCACCAAACGGGGCAACACACGAACATTTGAAAAGGCATTTCCCAATGCCCGTTCTGCAAAATCGGGCATGATATAGTGGTAACCCTTTGCCACAGGATTCACAAAATTACGATCCAGGTTCAGGTTGAAGTCGAACACTGAGGCATTGAAATCCTCCCAGGGATCATCAACCTCTTCAGTATTTTCATCATCAAATGGATCTAGGTAGGTATCCTGTACCGTATACTCATCTAATTGCGGAACCTCGCTCTCATCATCGACCACCGATTGATCTTGAGGTTCAAGTCGAGCGACGACGAGCGAGGTAGCTTGGAAGTCAATTGATCGCTGACGCACATCCGCTATCCTCTGTTCGAAAACTGTAATTTGCTGATCCAACTCCCATTTCTGTGCCCAGAGAGCCAT
>JAYWMS010000013.1:0-4938 GCA_035873215.1 Nitrospirota bacterium
CAACAGAAACCGGGTTTCGATATGACATTCCCCAGGAGCTTTCGTTCATGAAAAAATCAGCATGGGTGTTATTGGCCTTTATCTTTATCGGAGGATTGCTCGGAGGGGTACTGGGGGAGATACTACGAGTTTTTACGCCGCCTGGAACGGTTCAAAACATTTTTGCGAGATCTGTCTCTCCAGGCCTTGATCCTCCATTCACCGTTGACCTCGTCCTTGTCAAACTCACATTAGGCTTTCTCCTCAAAATTAACTTGCTCACAATCTTAGGGATTTTTTTCGGCATCTATCTCTACAAGAATCTTTGAGTTCTCAGACTTCCATGGCAGAGCCCAAACAACTGGCTAGCTGAGCGCTCCACCGACCTTAAGTTCCTTTTGGCGTATCGCACGAATTCGGTCTCGCAGTTTCGCCGCACGCTCAAACTCCAAAGACTTGGCGGCGGACTTCATTTCCTTATCCAATCGCTCAATCGTTTTCTCCATCACCGATTCATCCCCATAGAGTTCCTTATCCTCAGCGGCTATACCCAGATCGAGATAGTCGGCTTCCGCGATTTGATACTCCAGATCATGGATGCGTTTCTTAATCGTCTCCGGCGTGATGCCATGCACCATGTTGTACTCAGATTGAATTGCTCGACGCCGTGCCGTTTCATCAATGGTGACTTTCATCGAATTCGTGACCGTATCGCCATACAAAATCACTCTGCCTTCGCTATTACGTGCTGCGCGCCCGGCAGTCTGAATTAATGCGCGATGTCCTCGTAAGAACCCTTCCTTATCAGCGTCCAACACGCCGACTAAACTCACCTCGGGAAGATCCAACCCTTCGCGAAGCAGATTGATCCCCACCAACACATCAAACTTGCCTCGGCGCAGATCACGAATAATATCCGCCCGCTCAAGCGTCTTAATGTCCGAATGCAGATATCGCACCTTCAGCCCTAAATCATGGTAATATTCTGTGAGGTCCTCTGCCATCCGTTTTGTGAGCGTGGTCACCAGTACGCGAAAACCTCTGGTAATGGTCGCTTTGACCTCACCGAGCAAATGCTCAACCTGTCCCTTGGCCGGGACCACTTCCACAACCGGATCCATCAACCCCGTCGGACGAATAATCTGCTCGATCACATCACCCGGAGCATGTTTTAATTCATATGGACCAGGGGTAGCCGAGACATACACAGCCTGATGCACAAACCCTTCAAACTCTTTAAACGTAAGAGGTCGATTATCCAAGGCCGAGGGAAGACGAAAACCATAGTCTACCAAGTTCTTTTTCCGAGAACGATCCCCCTCATACATTCCGCCAAATTGTGGGATCGTCGCATGTGCCTCATCCACCACCAATAGATAATCCTTGGAAAAATAATCCAGAAGAGTTGGTGGAGGCTGGCCAGCCACACGGCCGCTCAGGTGCCGGGAATAGTTCTCAATTCCATGGCAATAACCCATGGCTCGAATCATTTCCAAGTCAAAACGCGTGCGTTGCTCAATGCGTTGCGCTTCAAGAAGTTGTCCATGTTTGGTGAAATGAACAATGCGTTCCTCAAGCTCTTCTTCAATCCCTTGCAAGGCCCCATCATATCGATCTGGCGCGATCACATAGTGACTTTTGGGGTAGATCGGGATTTTGGACAACTTCCCTAGCGACTTCCCCGTCAGCGGATCAATTTCTGAGATGGAATCCACGGTATCACCAAACAGTTCAACACGAATCGTGTTCGAATCAGACGCCGCCGGAAAGATTTCAATCACATCCCCACGCGCACGAAACATCCCTCGTTGCAGTTCCATGTCGTTCCGGGAATATTGAATTTCCACGAGTTTGGCGAGAATCGCCTCTCGCCGAATTTCCATACCTACTTCAAGAAACAACAACATCTCATGATAGACCTCCGGCGATCCCAATCCATAAATACACGACACCGATGCCACGATGATTATGTCATCGCGTTCAAGTAACGCCGACGTGGCCGCATGGCGCATTTGATCGATCGTATCGTTAATCGCCGAGTCTTTCGCGATATACGTATCGGTCGTAGGAATGTAGGCTTCGGGCTGATAGTAATCGTAATAACTGACAAAGTACTCCACGGCATTGTGGGGGAAAAAACTTTTGAACTCCTGATAGAGTTGTGCGGCCAACGTCTTATTGTGCACTACGACCAACGTGGGCTTCTGGACCTCCGCAATCACGTTCGCCATCGTGAACGTCTTTCCCGACCCTGTCACCCCCAACAACACCTGATGTTTTTTCTCAGCGCGCAGCCCATTAGACAACGCGGCAATCGCAACACCTTGATCGCCTTTTGGGGAATATTCAGATTCCAGGATAAACATAGCCATCGTTTTTCACTGGATATTTCACTGGATAGAGCTGGGTGGATTCGATAGTAGAAGCGCAAAACCACAACAATCCAATCGATGAATGTTTTGATTGTATCGCTGTCTATCCAATAGTAATAGGTAAATAGCTGCCCCCTACTTTTTCATGACCCAACGTTTCCTGGGTCCTTCCTTTAATCCTGGTCCTGTCCAAGTTATTGACAGGTTATGTTGCATATTCCCTCGCAGGTCCTCATTTCTGACAACCTCTCTTAACAATTCCCTGATCGTGATCATCGTCTATCACACTACATATTTTATTTTTAATATCAATGTGTTATGAGACCAATGCCTTTATCTTCACTACCATTTGTTAAGCTATTAATTAAATAGAACGGAATCGAAATCGATATTGGCATCGATTTTGCTATCATTTTTGGCAACGCTCGTGCCGAAGAAGACCTGAAGCGTGGTAGAAACCAACGGAGGTTGTTATGCCTCAGATCTCAGGTTTCACGAAACTCTCCCCCCAATCATGGGGAAAGTACGTCACAGTCTTTTCCCTAGTGTGCCTCGCACTATTCTTTTCAACAAAACCCGTACATAGCGCTCCAGCCAATTCGCTTCCTCTTTTTAGTCAATTGGCGATCCCGATCCTGGGCGTCACCTTAAATCAGGATCATGACCCTGTCGGAGTTGTGACGCATATCGTCATTCATTTTGAAAAACGTCCTGACCATACCGGTTTGCAACTCCGTTTCCGTGTTGATCCCGGCCAATTCTCCCCGTATGCCCAACAGGCTGTCTCCCAAGCCATTGCACGCGCGAGCGATGCAGCACGGCTTTACACGGACTCTTGGACCATCTATTTCACCTTCCCGTATCAGGGACAAACGATGTATGGCGATAGCTTATCCGCCATGGTGGGATTGAGTGTAGTCGCCATGGCCAAAGGCGATTCCTTGATCTATGGCCGCACCTTAACCGGTACGATTACCGAAGATGGGCATATCGGTCGGGTGGGTGGCATTCCTTATAAAGTGGAAGCCGCATATGCCGAACACATGAATCGGATTCTCATTCCCGAAGAATACGATGTTGGGGATGGTGATTGGCGGAATCCCTTCATGATGCAAATCTCTCCCATTAGTACGATAGACAAAGCCTACTATGCACTGACCGGCCATTCGTTTCAGTAAGGGCAACCCTCCACTATAGGCACGCGACCCGTTTCCTACCTTCGCACGATCCGAACGAACTAAAACAACCCTACAATATGGCCTGTCGAATCCACACCAACAGCTTCAGCGGTGGGCACCCGAGGCAACCCGGGCATGGTCATGATATCACCGGTCAGCACGACGATAAACTCAGCTCCCAGTGACAGCCGGATTTCGCGCACAGGAATTCTAAATCCGCTGGGTGCACCCTTCTTCGTTGGATCTGTAGAAAAACTATACTGTGTTTTTGCCATGCAAATGGGATAGTGGCCATATCCCGCCTGTTCCAATTCCTCAAATCGGTTGCGAACCGTATGGGGAATGTCTACACCATCAGCACCATAAATTTCACGGGCAATGATCTCTACTTTCTTAGCCAAGGGAATATCATCGGGATAAAGCACTTGGAATTTGGCCTGCTGTTGGTCAATCGTATCCACGACACATTCTGCTAACGTTCTCGCACCGTCACCCCCCTTGGCCCAATGGTTGGCAAGAGCCACGTTGACCCCGCGCTCCGCACATGCTTGATGCACCAAGTCGAGTTCGGCTTGCGTGTCGGATGTAAATTGATTGATTGCCACGATCCCGGGCACACCAAACTTTTCAAGGCTATCGAGGTGTCGTAACAGATTGGGCAGTCCAGCTTTTAACGCCTCAAGATTTTCTCGGCTTAGCTCTTTTGGATTCGCGCCACCATGAAGCTTCAAGGCTTTTACGGTCGCGACGATCACTGCACAGGCTGGAGATAATCCGGCACGACGACATTTAATGTTAAAGAACTTCTCAGCTCCAAGATCAGCACCAAACCCCGCTTCGGTCACGACAAAGTCCGCCAACTTCAAGGCGGCCTTCGTCGCCACAACGGAATTGCACCCATGGGCAATATTCCCAAACGGTCCGCCATGTACAAAAACCGGGTTATGCTCCAGCGTCTGTACCAAATTTGGATTCAGTGCATCTTTCAGTAACGCCGTCATCGCCCCTTCCGCTTTCACATCTCGGGCAAACACAAATTCTTTTTCCACGGTCCGGCCAACTTTAATATTGCCAAGACGCCGCTGTAGATCACGAACATCAGATGCCAGACACAAAATAGCCATCACTTCCGACGCGGCAGTAATATCAAATCGTCCGTCTCGTACAAAGCCATTCGTGACCGAGCCGATCCCCGTAACAACGTTTCGAAGGGATCGGTCATTCATATCCATCGTCCGTCGCCAGGTAATACGGCGCGCATCCAACATAGGCGAATGGCCCCAATACAGATGATTGTCCACCATGGCTGCCAACAGATTATGTGCTGATGTGATCGCATGGAAGTCACCGGTGAAGTGCAAATTGATGTCGCTCATCGGCACCACCTGAGCATATCCTCCACCACAGGC
>JAYWMS010000037.1:0-4164 GCA_035873215.1 Nitrospirota bacterium
AAACAAAGTTAGATTGATGCAATACATTCGAATAGGAGCATACGCGGTCGCCTGGTGTATTATCCTGATGGTGGTGGTCGATATCTTTACTCCCTTGGAGGCCCAAGCGATTCCTCCTTTTTCACGAAAGTATGACGTGAATTGTTCTGTGTGTCATACCAAACCTCCCCGACTGAATACATTTGGAGAACGGTTCTTAGAAAATGGATACCAGATGCCGGGGACCGAAGATGGTGGGGTGATCAAGAAGCGACGATTGGGGGATCTGACACTCGATACGGTCGGCAACTATTTGGGAGCTCGCCTGCGTGGCAATGTTCAAAGTTTTGATTTTGAGAAAGACGGTGACGGGTCAGCCGGGAATCCGGAAGACCGGACGGAGATAGGGTTTCCGCAAACATTCTCCCTGTATACCGCAGGCACATTGACCACAAATGTCGGAATTTTTACCGAAATGTTATTCAATTTCAAAGGAAGTGTTTTCACGACCGAACGCGCGTTTGTGACGTTTGATAATGTGGGATCGTATGATGTGTTTCACATCAGAATTGGGCGAATTGATCCGTCGGCATTTTCTTCCTACCCTAACCGGCGTCAGCAACTCGACAGAGT
Organism: Nitrospirota bacterium; assembly: GCA_035873215.1. Classification (GTDB taxonomy): domain Bacteria; phylum Nitrospirota; class Nitrospiria; order Nitrospirales; family UBA8639; genus JAYWMS01. Next base: position 613 of record JAYWMS010000037.1, read on the forward strand.
GCGGGGAGATTCAGCCAATCAATTTGGCAACGCGTTTAAACAACAAACGATCAACCGTATCCCATTGGTCCCCAATGCGTTTGGGTCGAAATTTTATGGCCTCTTCAAGCGTACCAACGGACAGGTCATCTCCCCTGATAAACAATCGTTGTTTTTTTCAGATCGTGAAGTCGGACTCGACATCCATGGTCGGCCATTTGGGGATTGGTTCCTGTATCAAGTGGGAATCCTCAATGGTGCGGAAGAAGGGTTCGGCGACTCAAATAACCCAAAAGACTGGTATGTCATGTTCCGAGTTGATTATGGGGAATCCCGGTATTTTACTGCCAACCTATCGACGTTTGCGTATTTTGGGAATAACAATGCCAAGGTGACCAGCGTTGCCGAAGTCAGCCGCCGCCAATATGGTCTGGCTGGAAACGTTCGGTACAAGATGGTGGATATCTATGGCGCCTTTGTCATTGATCACGTGGCCGACCTTCCGCCATCCCTTGCATCCAGTTTTGATGACACTGCCACCGGCCTCACCCTTGAAGCTGATGTGATTGCCACCGATCGACTCTTGCTGTCCATGCGCTATGATCATTTGGATGCCGGAGGGACGCGGGCCACTAAAAAGAGTAATTCTCTCCTCGCGTTTCAAGTCAAATATTTTCTCTCGAGCAATATTGCCCTGTATCTGCGTGATGATTTCAACGTACAAAAAGACGAAGGGGGATCAAGTGGACCCCGGACTTTCCGGAATGGCTTTTTCATCGGAGCCGACCTCGACTTTTAGGTAGGGAGCGGAGATATTTCGATCTGGGAATGCGTATAGGTTAAGGAATGGAGTCATGCAACGGAATTTTCCTTTCATGATGCTTCTGATTTCGATCACGGTGTTGATTGGCTATCAGGCGCAGGGTGAACCATTGGAGTTGCCTGCCAATTCGGTATCTAAGGGGAAAATTATTTACGAACAGGCCTGCAAATGGTGCCATGGTGGCTCAGGAGCAGGGGATGGCCCGGCAGGATTTTTTACCGGCCCTTATTCCTCGCCCCGTGCCCGGGATTTCACTGTTGGTAATTTCCGATTCCGTTCCACCCCCACCGGGGAGTTTCCAACAGATCAAGATTTGGTCCGTGTCATCACTAAAGGTATTCCCGGATACATGCCTTCATTTGCCGGATTACCGCGCCAAGCGGTATACGATGTCATTGGCTACCTGAAGACCTTCATCCCGGATATTGTGGAAGGAGATCTCCCCCTGCCAATGACCATTGAAAATCTGAGCATTCCGCCCACACCGGATAGCATTCAGAAAGGGAGAGAGGCCTATTTTAAATTCACGTGTCAGGAATGTCACGGAATTGGTGGCCGGGGAATAGAAAGAGTAGCCAAAGCCGACCAACTCCTTGACAGTTCATCGCTTCCCATCACCCCGACCGACTTGACGAATCGGTTTGCCTTTAAGAATGGGTGGTCCGCTCGAGATATCGTACGGACATTGATGACCGGGTTAGATGGATCCCCAATGCCCTCCTTTGCTAATGAGTTGCAATCCCGGATCGCAGATGCGTGGCATTTGGCAAATTTTATTCGTTCTTGGTCGAGTGATCCGTAAGGTGGTAATCCTTGGGAAGCGGTTCAAGACCCCTTGCACCAAGCCAAATAGATAATCAGCGACAAAGGAACCTGACAGGTATGCTCAGCAGACAACCGTCAGAACCCCGGGAACACAACCGGACACGACGATCTTTCGCGCGACCTTGCATTGTGATTATCATTCTAGCCGGGCTGGGCTGCCTTCTCAATGGTCCAGGTTTGGCCCAGCCCCTGGGCCCCATCCTGGTCGGTCAGGTGAAATTTAACGGAGTAGTTCCAAGCCCGTTTGAGATTACCGTTACTAATGAAGATGAAATGGAATTTTGCGGGGAGAAACTTTTTATTCAGCCTCTGACTGTGAATTCGGTGACACATGGCGTTGAAGGAGCCGTCGTCAGCGTCAAAACCCCAAAGGAAGAAGGAGTTCAAGGGAAAAGCCTGTCAGTTCCACATCGCATGGTGGCCAACGTGCAGTGCCAGTTTAATCCGCGTGTGGTGGTGGCACAACGAGGAGACATGCTTGAAGTTCAGAATTTGGACCCCATTCTGCATCAAACTCATCTCACACAGGGTGAACGCACAAGGATGAACATTGCCCAGCTTCCCCAGGGCAAATCTGTTTGGAAGAAACTGGAAAAAGCTGGTGTCTATCACTTTAGGTGCGATAAGCATAAGTTTATGGATGCCTATCTTCTGGTGTTTGACCACCCCTTTTTTTCCAAGACCAACACGAATGGGATCTTTCGGATGGTAGGACTGACGCCTGGGAACCAGACTATTCAAGTATGGCACGAGACCCTCGGGATTCTAGAGAAGGAAATAACTCTTCCTGACCATGGGATTGTCAATATCGATCTTGTGTACCCATAGTAACCCCTACGAGTGGTTCAACCAATCGACGAAAGCGGTCAGCGGATAGAAGGCGTTGGCTTTATCTCATAGATACGAACTCCAGTGGTCCGTATCCTCAAAATTTTTGTGACAGCCAGCCTGCTTCCATCCGACAGATTTCTTGTCCAACCCCGAAACTTCTTGGTGATTGGGTGAGGGAAAGGGAAGATGCATGCTGTCCACCTCACTCGGGTGATAACCAAAATACAGGGGGAATACCGATTGGTTGAATCAGCCAAACATCATGGACTACAAGCATTGACTTGAGCTTGCGAAGACCACATTGATTGAATCCAATGTGCAGATTTCCTTTGTTAATGAAACAGGTGGTCTAAGGAGAATGTGATCCACCTTTTTTCAAATGGCTCTTCGAGGTGAGCAAAGGATTCTGTTCACCATGAGATCAAGGCCTGAGGCGTAGATGAGTCTACAAGTCGCTAGTACGTAGAATATCAGCTGAAATAGGAGTGATTAATTGACGAGCAACAACCTAAAGAGGCAGGTGGCGAGAGCGAACTTCGTAGGGCATTGGGTTATTATTTCACTCATCGCAGGGCAGAGCTTCCTTTTTCACAGTCCAGGGTTAGCCAACCCTGATGGCCCGACCTTGATGGGCCATGTCAGCTTTCAGGGGGGAATTCTCCCTCCGGAAATAGTAACTGTGAATCGTAATCCAGAGTTCTGCGGAGAAACCATTTCTCTTGAATCTATAGAGGTTGATATTGAAACCTATGGCCTCTCCGATGCTGTGGTGAGCATAGAAGGCATAAGCAGTCAGAAGGAATTCCAAGATTCAAAAAAGAAAACGGTGACCCTAACCAACAAGGAATGCCGCTTCACTCCCCGAGTCATAACTGCTACCAAAGGCGATTGGGTAGAGATTGTGAATCAGGATCCAATTCTCCACAACACCCATATCAGACGAAATAAACGAACTTTCCTGAATGTGGCCCAAACACCTGAAGGTAATCCCGTGAAGAAAGAATTGAAACTGGCGGGCGAATATGAAGCACAGTGTGATAAACATACATTTATGAAGGCGAATATTTTAACATTTGATCATCCCTATTTTGCTT
>JAYWMS010000088.1:0-2619 GCA_035873215.1 Nitrospirota bacterium
CTGATCGTATTTAATCTCACAGAACCCGGAAATCTTAAACAGATTATTCTAGGGAAAAAGATCGGGACATTCGTCAGCCATAAAGCCAAAATCCCCTTGTAGAAACCATCCTGTCATGTCGTACTCAGCCACCATTGAAAAGATTACCAAACAAATGGAAGGGACCATTGAACACCTTAAAAAGGAACTCGGGGGTCTTCGTGGCGGTCGCGCGTCGCTCTCGCTGTTGGACCACGTGAGAGTGGATTACTACGGCACGCTCACTCCCTTGAAACAAGTCGGCAATTTAAGCATGCCTGATGGTCGATTAATTGTCATACAACCCTGGGATACGACGTTGATCAAAGATATCGAAAAGGCCCTCCTTGCCTCAGACCTCGGACTCAACCCGTCCAACGACGGAAAAGTCATTCGCATTCCAATACCGCCACTCAGCGAAGAACGAAGAAAAGAACTCGTCAAAGTGTGTAAGAAATATGGGGAAGAAACGAAGATCCACATCCGTGGCATTCGCCGTGAAGGAAATGATGAATTAAAGCGGCTGGAAAAAGATTCCACACTGACCGAAGATGAGGACCGGCGTGGCACCGCGGAGATCCAAAATGTTACTGATCGAGAGACTAAAAAAGTCGAGGAGCTTCTCAAAAAGAAAGAGGAGGAGATCTTAGCAATTTGAAGGCTCCTTCGTGACACCCTCCACCATCTCCCCGTCCAATCGCACCGGGACATCTAACTCTCCCACCGTGGCGACGATTTCTCTTTCTGCATTAGCACATAACGTCCAGGAAACGCGTAGGTTACTACAACCTGGCTGTACGATCATGGCTATCGTCAAGGCTGATGCCTATGGTCATGGAGGAATCGTCATCACGAAAAGCCTATCCAAACTTGGCATTCCTCGATTCGGAGTTGCCACCATTCAAGAAGGTGTAGCACTTCGCGAGGCTGGCATTCAGGAAGAGATCATCATTCTGGGTGGACAATTCGCCTGGCAACTTGCCGATTTGGTTCATTTTCAACTGACACCGGTAATCTCCGATGTGGAAATTGTGGAACACCTCATACCTCTCGTAAAGTCATTACCGCACCCTTATCCTGTCCACCTCAAGGTCGACACGGGAATGGCAAGACTGGGTCTGGCTCCACAATCAATTTCGTCACTTCAGAAGTCCAATGAGTTTGGTCAATTTTTTTTACTTCAAGGCATTATGACCCATTTGGCCGAGGGGGATAATGAGGACCAGGAAGGCACTTGCAGGCAGATGCGATTGTTTCAGGAGATGGTTGATCGACTCAAAAAAGATGGAATGTCAATTCCCCCACTCTCTGTCGCCAATACGGCAGGAATTCTATTTCATCCCACCAGCCATTTTGACATCGTAAGACCCGGATTAATGCTTTTCGGATATCCGCCAGTCCCAAGACGCGATGTGCCTGCGGAACTCAAACCAGTCATGCGACTGACAACCAACATCGTTCAAATTCGAACAGTCGAAGCCCATCAACCCCTGAGTTATAACGGAATCTTTAAAACGCAGAGAAAGTCTCGAATTGCCGTGTTACCAATTGGGTATGCTAATGGCTATAGTCGCCGACTTTCCAATAAGGGAGAAGTCCTGGTGGGAAAAAGGCGTGCGCCCATTGTTGGACAGATTTGTATGGATATGATGCTGATTGATATCACGGACCTACCAGAAGTTCAGAAGGGTGAGGAAGTCGTATTATTGGGCAATCAAGGGGATCATGTAATATCAGCGTTGGATCTCGCCTCTTGGCAGGACACTGCCCCCTATGAAGTGCTCTGCAACCTAGGGACACGAGTTAATCGGGTGTATGAATCGTTGTGAAAAATTGATGGCGGAAATTGGATCAAGAGGGAAGTGCCTATGAATTCTATTATTTCATAGACTACGTTTTCAGCTTTCGCTTCAATCGTTTTTCAATGCTGGCAACTTTCCCTGATAAGCGACCTTTTTTCCCCTTACGATAGTCCACTTTCACAGTACAAGAGATTCTAGGACAATCCTTTTTCATGGCTTCATAGCATTGCCGGACGACCTCAAAGACCTCATCCCATTCACCTTCCAACACCGTTCCCATGGGATTAAGACGATACCCCACCCCGCTCCGATCAATAATATCCAAAGAGCGAGAGACATACTTCCCCACGCTTTCTCCCTTACCTAACGGCGACATACTAAATTCAAGCAATACCATTTTCGCTCCATATTTCTAGCTACACCTTATGATGCAGATTCTTTGTGTGAGACCCAGGCTGGTGGGTAGATAACCTGTCCGGTCACGTGAAAACCATCGACAGCATCTACCAAACACTCACGCCGCTTCGATTCACTAGGCTCACTCTTTTTCAAATCTTCGCGAAGCTGACCAAGCCAATCCACAAATTGGCCAAACTCCTCATCAAACAACTCTTCCCCATTTTGCTTCAAGCGACTCGCCAGGGCTGGAGACGCACCACTCGTACTGATCGCAATTCGCACAGGACCACGACTCACAACGGCCGGCATCATGAAATTGGATACCTTTGGCTGATCGATAGACCACACAAGAAACCGTTCGGTTTGAGATAAGTCAAATAAGGACCGCGAGAACTCTTCC
>JAYWMS010000198.1:0-1936 GCA_035873215.1 Nitrospirota bacterium
GGTGGTGGGGGGCTGAACAAATCACCCATCCAAGAAATCGAGCCGAAACTCTTGTGTTTGAGACTGTCCAAAAAATTGCTGAGCGTGTCGACGTCAAAATGCCAGAAGTCTATATTTATGATTCCCCGGAACCCAACGCGTTTGCCACAGGCCCCTCGAAAAATAATTCTATGGTTGCCGTGTCAACGGGTTTACTCCAAACCCTCAATGAAAATGAGGTGCGCGCCGTCCTCGCCCATGAAATGGGACATGTCTACAATGGTGATATGTTTACCACGACTGTGTTGGCTGGCCTTATGAATACGTTCGCGTATTTAATTGCCAACATGATTTATAGGTTTTTAGCGGAAAGAAGCGAGGGATTGGGATGGATGGCCTATTACCTTATCTATTGGGGAGTCTCGGCACTAGCCACTATTCCTATCCATTGGTGGTCAAGGCGTCGAGAATTTTCTGCTGACAGTTTTGCAGCAAATACTGTGGGGAAATCCTATATGATCTCCGCATTGCAATCGATCGACCGATGGGTCAACCAAGTGCAATATCAGTATCATAAAGAAGATGCCCTCGCCACGATGAAAATCTCAGGGCAAACCCGCAGTCTGTTCTCGACGCATCCACCCATCGAAGCTCGCGTGGAAGCATTGCAAAATTTGATCGTCTAAACTGACGATTTCCAGGATGATTAAACCGCTCGCCTATCCCACCGATAGACGAGCGGTTTTTGTTTTTGTAATTTTTCTCGACGAAGGAGCATCACATGAAATGCCACGACGTGGACTACCATATCATTGGCCATGACCTGCAGGTCGTAGAAGTCGAGCTGGATCCTGGCGAAACGGTCATTGCCGAGGCTGGTGCGATGAATTATTTAGAAGACGGCATTACGTTTGAGGCCAAAATGGGCGATGGGTCGAACGTTGACGAGGGCTTCATGTCCAAAATCTTCAGTGCGGGAAAGCGTATGATGATGGGCGAGTCTATGTTCTTGACGCATTTCACCAATCAATCGCACATTAAACGGCGGGTTGCCTTCTCCGCTCCGTATCCTGGCACAATCATCCCTCTCAACATGGCCGAGTTCGGAGAAGAAGTTGTTTGTCAAAAAGATGCGTTTCTGGCTGCGGCTTTGGGCACGAGTATTCAGATTACATTCCAACGCCAACTGGGCACAGGATTTTTTGGAGGGGAAGGCTTTATCCTTCAAAAGCTTGTAGGGGATGGAATGGCATTTATGCATGCCGGCGGAACCGTTGTGCGAAAAGATCTCAAGGGAGAAAAACTTCGCTTGGACACTGGTTGCCTTGTCGGGTTCACGCAAGGCATCGACTACTCAATTGAGCGGGCCGGCAATTTAAAATCTATGTTCTTTGGAGGCGAGGGATTTTTCTTGGCCACCCTTCGTGGAACTGGCACTGTTTGGATTCAAAATCTGCCCTTCTCTCGCCTCGCTGAACGCATCATCCAAAGCGCCCCAAACCTCGGTGGCAACCGTAAGGGTGAGGGATCTATCCTGTAATATCTGTTATTCACCTGGTAGGGCGTGATAAAGGGTCCCTCCCCACCCCTTACCCTTTCTAGCCTTTCGAATTCCCTGACTAAATTGCTCCTCCAAAGGTAATCCTTTATCCTACCTAATCAGTCGACTGACCCGCTTGGGAAAGAACCCACAACGTAGGATTACCTCTCCATGAAATATCGTCATCTCGGACGAACTGGTGTCAAGGTCAGTGAGTTGTGTCTTGGCTGTATGATGTTTGGGGAACAAACACCAGAAGCAGACGCCATCAAGATGATTGCCCGTGCCTTGAAAGAAGGAATCAATTTTTTCGATACGGCCAACGTCTACAACAAGGGCAAAAGTGAAGAAGCCCTCGGCAAAGCACTGAAACAAAATGGTCAGCGCCAGCGGATCGTTCTTGCAACCAAAGTCCAT
>JAYWMS010000227.1:0-2103 GCA_035873215.1 Nitrospirota bacterium
TTTTTCATGGCTTCATAGCATTGCCGGACGACCTCAAAGACCTCATCCCATTCACCTTCCAACACCGTTCCCATGGGATTAAGACGATACCCCACCCCACTTTGATCAATAATATCCAAAGAGCGAGAGACATACTTCCCCACGCTTTCTCCCTTACCTAACGGCGACATACTAAATTCAAGCAATACCATTTCGCTCCATATTTCTAGCTACACCTTATGATGCAGACTCTTTGTGCGTGATCCAGGCTGAAGGGTAGATGACTTTTCCGGTAACGTGGAATCCATCGACGGCATCTAACAAACGCTCACGTCGTTTCGATTCACTAGCCTCACTCTTTTTCAAATCTTCGCGAAGCTGACCAAGCCAATCCACAAACTGCTCAAATTCCTCATCAAACAACTCCTCTCCATTTTGCCTCAGTCGACTCGCCAGGGCTGGAGACGCACCACTCGTACTGATCGCAATTCGCACATGGCCACGACTCACAACCGCCGGCATCATGATATTGGATACCTGAGGCTGATCGATAGACCACACAAGAAACCGTTCAGATTGAGACAATTCGAACAAGGATCGCGAGAGATTTTCCTCCTCACGAAGGACATTACACACCACAAAAGCTCCCTGGGTATCCGTCGCTCGAAAATGTCGGCCACGGTGAATAACTTTTCCTGATGCCGTAAGTTTTCGAAGGACGGTATTAATAGTGGGATTCACAATAATGACTTTTGCTCCTGCCTCCAGCAAACTCATAGCCCTGGCAGCAGCCTCATCGTCGCCTCCAATCACCACACATAATCGCCCCTGGACATCCAGGGAAATCGGAAAACCAGCATTTAAACTCATTTCGTACTCCTCAGGCCTGGGAAAAAATCGGCCCCTCAAAGTAAACCATTCAAGCTATACCTGCTTCCCATGACACAGTGTATTATCCGAAAAGGCGGGAAGTGACTTTCACACGAAACGCTGACAGGTCGTGAGGTTCATCAACTATGCCTCGTCCGTATCCAACTCCATATGCCAATACAAATAATCTCTCCAACTATCGGGCGCATTCCGTATCCCGATCATGATCGTCAAGGTAGGAGTCCACCGTGGTTTCTCGGGACGCTTTTTCAATTTCATCCCGGCCTCCCCCGGTGTCCGACCGCTCTTTTTATTATTGCAACGCCAGCAGGCCGTCACGATATTTTCCCACGTTTTCTTTCCGCCTCTTGCAATCGGCACGACATGGTCGAACGTGAGCTCTTCCGAGCGAAACCGCTTGCAACAATACTGACAACTGTAGCGATCACGCGTGAAGATGTTAATTCGTGAAAACTTCACGGCACGGTGACCGGTTTTCAACCGTATAATTTTCAATAAGCGCATGACCGACGGTAACTTAAAACTCATCGAGACTCCGCGAATATCGCGATCATGAAATTCCAAGACCTCCACCTTGCCCTGACACAACAAAGTGATGGCTTTTTGCCAAGCGACCACGCGCAACGGCTCATACGTCGCATTCAGAAGTAAGGTCATTTCCATATATCCCTAACTACCGCATACCGAATAGTGTGTAAAGGGCTATCTACTCGACCAGTCCTGTGTGTATATCATCACATACCGAAAGGAATCAACCGAGCACAGAAACCCAAAGTATCCGGTGTCTGACACGATTGCCTGAAGGCAGACTTTGCCATAAAATAAAACCTTTCAACCTAGAAACGGCAGTTGGGCGCAAAAAAGAACCGTACGATATTGGTGTGCCTCGTGAAAGAGAAAAAGTCGTGGTCACCTTGGTGGTGATGAAACCTTTTTCTGTGTTGCGAGGTATCTCAAGAGCTTGCGGGAACTTTGGTGATCCAACTGCTGTTTCTAGGTTCAAAGGAGCGGAATGAAGTACGTCGACGTAGCCAATACACAGGATCTAAAACCTGGACAATCCCTCTGCATCGAGCTCGAAGGGGGGCAGCCCATCGCCCTGTTCAATGTCGATGGGAAAATCTTTGCCCTGGAAAACACATGCCCACATGCCGGTGGCCCGATTGGGGAAGGGCCATTCGAAGGCGATATCGTGAGCTGCCCATGGCATGGTTGGAAATATAATGTCCGAAC
>JAYWMS010000243.1:0-4114 GCA_035873215.1 Nitrospirota bacterium
GCTCTTCCGATCTGTACCCAACTGAAGCGATCCACGTGTGCGAACTCTGTTTTGGTCCGTTGGAAGTGAAGTACAACTATGACGAGATCAAGCAGAAAATTTCTCGCGAATCCATTCAAGCAGGACCACTTAGCCTTTGGCGTTATATCGATTTTCTTCCGGTTGAAGGACAACCTACAGTAGGCATACATGCCGGCTTTACTCCACTGGTTCGAGCGAAAAATCTCGGTGCGCACCTAGGCATCGACGAACTCTATATTAAAAATGATTGCGTGAATCACCCCACTCTATCCTTTAAAGATCGAGTCGTAGCCGTCGCTCTCACAAGAGCACGAGAACTTGGGTATGAAACAGCTGCCTGCGCCTCAACCGGGAACCTTGCCAATTCTGTCGCCGCGCACGCAGCTCAAGCTGGCATGCAATGTTACGTATTCATTCCTGGTGACCTTGAAGCTGCGAAGGTGTTGGGCAACTTGATTTACCGACCCAAGGTTATTGAGATCGAAGGAACGTATGATGATGTCAACCGCTTGTGCAGTGAGATTGCTGGAGAGCGTCAATGGGCATTCGTCAACGTCAATATTCGCCCCTATTACGCGGAAGGGTCAAAAACATTAGCGTATGAAACCGTGGAACAACTCGATTGGCGGGTCCCAGACCAAGTTGTCATTCCCATGGCTTCGGGTTCATTGCTGACCAAGATTTGGAAGGGCCTCAACGAGTTTCACAAAGTTGGGCTCATTGGTCCGGTCACCACAAAAATCAATGGCGCTCAAGCCGAAGGCTGCTCCCCGATCGCTACTGCATTTAAAGATGGCAAAGACTTTTTTAAGCCAGTCAAACCACAGACGATTGCCAAATCGCTGGCCATAGGCAATCCAGCTGATGGTTATTACGCATTGAAAACCACAGCGGAAAGTCAGGGTGTCATGGAAACCGTATCTGACGATGAAGTGGTCGAAGGGATTAAGCTGTTAGCACAAACGGAAGGTATTTTTGCGGAAACTGCCGGCGGGGTCACGATTGGCGTACTCCAAAAATTGGCCAAACAAGGACTCATTAAAAAGAATGATGTCACGGTGGCCTACATCACAGGAAATGGATTAAAAACTCAGGAGGCCGTTGTGGATTCGGTAGGCCGCCCCTACCGGATTCCTCCTAGCCTGGTTAAATTTGAACAGACGTTTGGACAACAGGGAGCAGGTTCATGAACGTACGCATTCCTACGCCCCTTCGCCCCATGACGGGTGGAAAGGGGGAAGTTGAAGGCAAAGGTAACAACATTGGTGAACTCATTGACCATCTCAACGCGACGTACCCGGGATTAAAAGATCGAATTTGCGATGAACAGGGTGATATTCGCCGATTTATTAATATCTATCTCAATGAAGAAGACATTCGATTTTTAACAGGAAAAGAAACCCCACTTAAGGATGAAGATGAGGTATCCATCGTCCCAGCCATCGCAGGAGGCAGTCATGGCTAAACTCCGATTCCACATTCGGTTCCCCGAAGAAAAAATTCCTGAGCCCATCATTCATCAGATCGGGCATGAGTATAAGGTGATTACCAGCATCCGGCGTGCTGATGTCCGCGAAACTACCGGATGGATGGACGTAGAATTTCAGGGAGAAACCGAAGAAATCGAACGAGCCATCGAAGGACTGCGCAACAAAGGTGTGATCGTTGACCCTATCGAACTGAATGTTGTGGAGTGAAAAGTAGACCCATGGATTTCACAGAAGATCAGATCCAACGCTACAGCAGACAAATCATCCTTCCTGATGTCGGCGGCAAAGGCCAACAAAAACTGGCCAACGCTAAAGTCTTAGTGGTAGGGGCTGGCGGCTTGGGGTCTCCAGTAGCCTTGTACTTGGGAGCAGCAGGGGTAGGAAACCTAGGCCTAATTGATGGCGATGTCGTGGACCTTTCCAATCTTCAGCGACAGGTGTTGCATACTACGGCCACCATTGGCGTTCCTAAAGTTGAATCCGGACGTCAGTTGCTCTCCGCCTTAAACCCTGAGGTCTCGGTATCGACCTATCAGGAGAACATAGGCACAACAAACATCATGGACATAGTCTCGCAATATGATCTCGTCCTCGATGGCTCAGATAATTTTGGTACGCGGTTTCTTGTCAACGATGCCTGTTTCTTCGCCAAGAAAACCTTAATCTCGGGAAGCATATTCCGATTTGAAGGACAATTGACCACCATTAAGCCACACGAAGGGTTCCCCTGTTATCGGTGTCTCTATCCTGAACCACCACCAGCAGGACTGGTCCCAAATTGCCAGGAAGCAGGCGTATTGGGTGTACTCGCCGGAACCATCGGTGTCTTACAAGCCAATGAAGCCATAAAGGAGATCTTGGGTATTGGCGAGACTCTGGCTGATCGACTGCTCATTTACGATGCGCTTGAAATGACCTTCCGAAAGGTGGGACGGCCGAAAGATCCAAAATGCCCGCTCTGCGGACCTAACCCGACCATCACAAAACTCGAAGAGCACCACGTCTCCTGCAGCATTTAAACAACATGATTTCAATACCTGTTCAGATTTTCGAGGACATGATTGCGCATGCCCGGGAGTTGGATCCCCATGAATGCTGTGGCATTCTAGCAGGTCAAGATGGGCAAGTATCACAGCACTATAGAATCAAGAACATCTTGGCAAATATGGCCGAAACAGAACTGGCACGGTTTGACCAAGCCAAGCTATCTGATCTGAAACAACTCTCTCCGGAAGAGCGAGCAGACATCGCCTTTCAAATGGACGCTCAGGAAATGGCTCATGCACAAAAGGACATCCGACAAAAAGGAATCCTCCTGAAGGCCTTTTATCATTCGCATACCTTTAGTCCTGCACGACCATCGGTGACCGATATTAAAATAGCAATGGAATTTGAAAGTTACCGGGAAAAACTCAACATCCCCGAACCCCTTCATATCATCGTTTCATTAGAGGACAAAGCCAATCCAATTGTACGCGCCTATCGCATTCAGCACTCCAAAGCGACTGAAGTCCCTGTGACGACCCATTAAGAACGGCCCCCCTTTTTCACCATAAAGAAACTCATCTAAACGTTTGAAGGCCTTGGTCTGTTCAATTGAAAGAAAATCCTTACTATTTCTTCCCCCTCATACAATGGTTTGGTAGACATCCGGTTTGGAGATTGCGATAATGCCCAATTATATCGCGCCTTCCAAAAAGGAGCCTGCTATGATTTTCTTTCGTTTATCCTTCCTCGTGGTTATGCTTTTCACCTCAGTTTGTCTCGCTCATACATCATCTGCATGGGCATTCGTAGACGAACCTGGCAAACAGACTAGCTTCTACACCCCGGTTATTCGTGTTGTCCCAGACAAAGGCTTTGTCCTCATTAATAGTGGCAATGGCGTTCTGTGGGTAAAAGCCAGTCAGGCCGCAATGCCTCACCTCTCAAAACTTCCGGTTGGCGGATTGGTTGATCTTGTGGTCGAATTTCAGGGAAAGCCCAATCCCCCGATCATCCAATCCTGGAAATTGGCAAGTGGCAATTCTGCCTGTGATGTCTTTGATGGGACCAACTGCATTCAACCAGAAAAACCCAAGTAAAGTCTTTTCCAATGAATCCGGACCACAGCGTAAGGCCTTGCCATTGCAAACGGCAGGGCCTTTTGGTTTTTCTATAGACATTTGTTTCAAGGGCGACGGACAGCAACGACAAAGGCCTCAACCTCGTATCGAGAAAGTAGCAAACGCGTTTCCCTAAGAAAGAAGGACTAGAGAGGTCTATACTATGGTAAATATACGATGGCTGTGGGTTCCCCTCGTGAGCGGGAGCTTAGTATTAGCCATTCCAGGAAATTCAACAATTGGAGGGGTACTAGGAGATCTTGTAGGTCATTTTTTCTCCGCAGCGTTATTAGCTGTCGTACCAATTGCAGCCTATCGTTTGATGTACAAACAGATTGGCGAAAAGGAAATGACCTACATCTTTGGTGCATCTTGGGTCTATCTGGTGATATCCCAGCTTATGAGTTCGTAAGCACGCAATTCTGTACTGTCGCTTCCAACATAGCGTGGATAAAGAATACACCTGCATTGTAAATCGTCATGCCACAGAGAATAAGA
>JAYWMS010000278.1:0-5053 GCA_035873215.1 Nitrospirota bacterium
AATCGCAGAATGCGTTCGACTTCAGAGCCGAAGTCCGCATGGCCCGGTGTGTCAACGACATTGATCAGAATGTCTTTGTAGCGAAGTGAGGCGTTCTTGGAAAAGATTGTGATGCCCCGCTCTTTTTCAAGGGGATTCGAATCCATGATCACGGCTTCGCCCTCTTTGAAAATATGCGCACCGGTTTGTTTTAAGAGGGCGTCCACGATCGTAGTTTTGCCATGGTCCACATGGGCGATAATGGCGACATTGCGAACGTCTTTTCGGCGTTTTTGGTTTGGCATCTGTGCGCTTTCTACTTATGGTACCATCAATATGACTCACACGAATGACATCACCCGATTCCAGGAGCATTCATCTCGGCCTGCTGATCGTGATTCAGCGACGGCACCGACAAGGATTGTCGGTGAAAGGTGTGTTCCGAAGGAAAATTACTCGAAATATAAAGGTACCCTATGGATGCGGGTAATGCAACTCAGCTGAGAGTCATCTGCTCGGAATCCTTTCCTTTTTGTATGGGTATGTCCCCATCGATTGGGTAAACCATTCCCTGCCTGATATGGGATACGCCTGTTGGGGAGGGAAATATTTTGGTAAAAGGAGTAAAGTTTTTCCTGAATCTATTTCTTCCGGATCATTTAATTATTTTATCGCTTACCTTGGATAAAGAAGATCCATGTGGGCCAATTGCCGACCACCGGCAAAAATTCCCAGAAGCGCGTTTTTGTTATAATAGTCTTAGCCCCTATAAACAAAAACTTTCCTTTAAACTGATGTTGTTGGTAATATGAGATGCCGTGTGCCGATAAGTATAACTCTTTCTTCTCTTGTATTGGTGAAGGTCAGTTAAACAGGAATTTAGGTATGAAAATTCTGGTTATTGATGATGATGGCATGCTCTGCGACATTATTGCCAAGGTCTTAAAAAATAATGATTATGTTGTTGAGGTGACCTCCAGTGGAGAAGAAGGGCTGTATCTTGCGGAACAGCACCCTTACGACGCTATTATCCTGGATGTCATATTGCCGGAAATGGATGGCTTTGCGCTATTGAAGCGCCTGCGTAAAAAGGAGATTTCGACGCCTGTCATATTTCTCACGAGTCGACAACAATTGGAGGATCGAGTTGAAGGTTTAGGATTGGGAGCTGATGACTACCTCGTCAAACCTTTTGAAATGCCGGAATTATTGGCACGCCTTTCAGCCATCATTCGACGCGGGAAGAAACAGGCTTCACCCATTGTGGAAATTGGTGAGGTGAAAATAGACACGGGGACAAGAAGTGTCGTGAGGGGAAAAGACCAGGTTGTGTTGACGCGCCTGGAATTCAATCTGTTGGAATACCTTGCCAGAAACGTAGGACGAGTGATTTCTCGGAGTGAGCTGGTCGAACACTTGTACCATCGAGATTTTAGTTCCGACAGTAATCTCATTGATGTGCATGTCACCAATCTGCGAACAAAGCTTGATAAACCATATCCCCAAAAGCTGATTCGCACAGTTCGAGGTGCAGGGTTTATGATTCAAGCCTCATAAAGTCATCGTTCCCTGAATCAATCCTTCAGCAAGAATTTGTCAGACAAGGATTTTGCACTAGCACGGTTTGTGTCGTTAAGCTTGCCTCACTCTGAACACTACGCTATATCCCATCCTTCCATTGTTCTTGACCATCTAGGGATTCCATGTCAGCCCTCATTTATTGTCAGCAGATAACCAAAGCCTATGGCGTCAAGCGGCTTTTCACAGATGTGACTATAGGCGTCGAAGAATCCGATCGCATTGGAATTGTTGGCCCCAATGGAGCTGGGAAATCAACCTTGCTCAAAATTTTAGCCGGGCTTGAAACGGCTGATGATGGGACAGTGTCCCGCCGAAGGCATCTCCGAGTGGCCTATGTGCCGCAGCAGTCTGATTTTGCCCCTACCCGAACAGTGAGGGAGGTGGTGGATGAAGCTGCCAAGGTTGCTGGGGTGTCCGATGAGGAACGGTTGCCCCGCATTCTGGAAACATTGGGAAAGATCGGGTTTACGGATGGAGAAGAACCGATCAAGACGCTCTCTGGGGGGTGGAAAAAACGACTGGCGATTGCCTGTGGTTGGGTGCAAGCCCCTGACGTCATGTTGCTCGATGAGCCGACCAACCATCTTGATTTTGACGGTCTGGCCTGGTTGGAATCCGTCATGATCCAAGCACCGTGGCCATGGGTCATGGTGAGTCACGATCGCTGGCTCCTAGATCAGGCCACAAACAAGATTGCGGAACTGAATATCCGGTACCCCGATGGTCTTTTCTTGGTCAGCGGCACCTATTCACAGTTTCTGGAGGGGCGGGAAGCTTTTCAAGAAACGCAAACGCTTCAAGCGCAAGCTTTGGCAGGAAAAGTGCGGCGCGAAGTAGAATGGTTGCGTCGTGGGCCAAAGGCTAGAACGACCAAGGCCAAATATCGAGTGGATTCAGCGCATAGGCTGCAGGCAGAACTGGCAGAAACCAGTGCTCGCCTGCGCCAGGACAGCACGGATATTGATTTTGTCGGGTCGGGGCGACGAACGAAGGAATTGATGGTTGCTAAGGATGCTAGCAAAACCTATGGCAAACAAACCTTGTTTCGAAACCTTGAATTGATCATTTCTCCTGGCATGGCACTTGGAGTGTTAGGACACAATGGCTCTGGAAAATCAACGCTACTTAATTTATTGGCCAAGGAACTTGAACCTGATGAGGGCACGGTTCGGCATGCCGACCGTTTACAGATTATCTATTTTGATCAGCATCGAGAACAGCTGAATCCCAAAGATACATTGAGAAAAACGCTCTCGGATACAGGGCATACGGTGACGTATCGCGGGCAATCCGTCCATCTGGCTGGATGGGCAAAGCGGTTTCGCTTTCAGCCGGAACAATTAGACCTTCCTATTGAATTGCTGTCAGGTGGCGAACAGGCGCGTGCGGTGATTGCTCGCCTCATGCTGCAACCGGCTGACGTGTTACTGGTCGATGAGCCCACCAATGACTTGGATATTTCGACGCGCGAGGTGTTGGAGGAGAGTTTACAGGATTTTCCAGGAGGGCTCGTATTAGTTACCCACGATCGCTATATGTTAGCCCGCGTGTGTAATCAGTTCGTTGGGTTCGATGGTCAAGGTGGCCACGGTTTCTTTGCGGAATATGAGCAATGGGAAACCTGGCTTCGCCGTCAAAAAAAGAGTGAGGGGAGAACAGAGCCTACCACTTCCCAGGAACGTGATCGTTCAAAACGTTCATCTACAAAAAAGCTAACTTATAAGGAACAAAAAGAGTACGGTGCCTTGGAAGGACAAATCCTAGAAGCCGAATCCGCCGTAGCAGCCTGTCGAACTCATGTTGGTGACCCGGTGTTGGCCACAGACCACCTGAAACTCCAAGAGGCGTATGATGCACTGACCAATGCGGAGGGTGATGTGGAGCGTCTCTATGCTCGATGGGCCGAACTCGAAGCAAAACTTCAATGACCCAGGAATGATAATCAATAGGATAAAAAGATTTCATTGTGTCACTTTTCTTTGGAATGAATGCTTCCTGTATGCTTAAATGTCGAACCAATGGCAAGATAGTGCAAGGCATTCGCCTGCCAAAACCAATTTTGGTCATTAGCATGTGTAAATCACAAAAGGGTATTGAGGGGTGAAGGTCACACGAAAAACCGGGTTGCCTGTTCTGGCAACAATGGGATGGGTTGTAATAGTCGTGGCAGGCATGCGGGCGGCTGACGCGGTTCTCATCCCGTTGATGTTATCCGTCTTTTTGGCTGTCATTTGTGCGGGGCCTGTGTTTTGGCTGGAAAGCAAGAAGGTTCCATCAGCCCTAGGAGTGGCGTTGGTCATACTTGGGGTCGTGTTGCTTGGATTGATCATTGGGGCGATGATTGGGACTTCCGTGAATGATTTCTCAGAGGCGCTACCCCGATATGAAGCCAGACTCCAATCTGAGATGGATCCTGTCTTCACATGGTTGCAGCAAAGTGGCGTGACGATATCTTCACAAGATCTCTTGAACTATGTGGATCCAGGAGCGGCGATGAAGCTTGGTACCCGAATGCTCTCGGGTTTAGGACAGATGTTTACGAACACGTTTCTCATCTTGCTGACGGTGATTTTCATGTTAGCTGAAGCCTGTGTGTTTACCAAGAAACTCCAAGTGATTTGGGGCGGCGAGCAGGGTGCGTTTGGAGCGTTTACAAAATTTGGACACGATGTACAGCACCTTCTGGCGATTAAAACATGGATGAGTCTCGGTACCGGATTGGCTGTTGGTTTGTGGGTGGCAGTATTAGGTGTGGATTTCCCCGTGCTCTGGGGTGTATTGGCATTCCTGTTGAACTATATTCCGAACCTGGGGTCGATCATCGCGGGAGCTCCGGCCGTGTTGTTGGCCTTCGTACAATTTGGTGGTGTGCGTGCGTTGATTGTGGCTGGAGGGTATGTGGTTATCAATATCATCTTTGGGAATGTGGTCGAACCCAAATTGATGGGGCGACGTTTAGGCCTCTCCACACTCACCGTTTTTCTGTCGCTTGTGTTCTGGGGTTGGGTGTGGGGTCCCGTCGGGATGATCCTTTCCGTGCCTCTCACGATGGTACTCAAAATTGCCTTGGAAAGTCGGGAAGATACAAAATGGATGGCGCTGTTCCTGGGATCTGATGCCGCCCTCAAAGAAGCGACGGCCGGTGTGGTGGTCCAACCCGATGCCAAGAGTACATAGTGGTGATGGATGATTTCTCACTCATGGGGAATCACGCCAAATATTCGAGACCATGCCTGCCAATTGACTGGGTAATTGATATAGTAAAGACCTTTCGATTGAATACAGGGCAACATCCGATTAGTGTTTTTCATCAAACAAGCCAAAGGCAATAGGAAGGCGTAGTAGGAGTCGAGGAATGAATAGAATGAGAAAGGAAATTAAAATACCTAAAAGATGGGCTTCTACCATGAAACCGTTGATGTCCTCTCTTGAGACTTTGGTAACGATCCCTTTGGTAATAGTCAGATAAATGATTAAGGAGACAGGTAGCCAA
>JAYWMS010000296.1:0-2042 GCA_035873215.1 Nitrospirota bacterium
GCCAACGGTTTGAGCATTCAACGCTGCGCGGCACCCCTCAGTCTGTTGGTTGATAGGTCCCTGGATACCCAATGTGGCTTCATTCTCTCTGCCACGCTCAGTAACTCTCCCGTTCAATCCTGTGCGCGCCTGTACAAATGGAGAAAGTGAAGAAAACTGAAAGGTAAAACCCCTGAGGGGTGGTCATGATCCCCCCAGGGGTTGAAGCCCGCGCGCCCAAAACCACATTCACCGGGTTGGGAAGGATTCACATACGGGGCCTGTTGAATATCTCTCTAACATGGCCCATAAATTCCCCAGACGAAATCGATATCAGCAGCGGACGGGAATGGTCAAAAAAGTCCGTCCAGCAAGGCCGCAGCCAGTTTGACGCGCGGAGCGTACTCATAGTACGTGAGCACGGCAAACTGGCGAGAACGCCGCTGGCGGCTTTTTTCATCATTCCCAGATCGAAAACTCATGATGCCTCAATGGCCATTACCTAAACGAGATCCCTGGTCAACACCCTTTGCTCAAGTCCTTGTCGAGAAACTGGATCTTTCTCCGGGATTGACGATTCTTGATATTGCCTGTGGCAGTGGTATCCCAGCCTTCTACTTGGCTGAGCAGGTGGGCCCCGCCGGTCGAGTGCGTGCCATCGATATCAACCAAGCTCAACTTTCCCGCGCTCGTGCCATCCAAGGGTCATCTCTGCCATGGCTTGAGTTTTCCTATGTTGATATGAAAGCCCTTCCGAACGATTTCCCCCACTTTGATCGGATCACCGGCAATCTTTCGGTGATGTTTTTTCGTCCCAACCGGTTCGACGTGCTCAAAAACTTAATCGACCACCTGGTTCCAGGCGGTCAGTTGGTATTGACCTTCCCTGCACTCGGTACGTTCGACTCACTCTGGGCACGAATCGATCAAGAGATGACATCTCGCCATCTCGAACGAGAGAAACAGGGCTTAGCCGCATATCGTACTGAACGTCCATCTGCGGAAGAAGCAGCGCAATGGCTGAATCAACTAGGAATGCACCACATTCAGGTGAAGAATTGGCCACTTGAAGTCCACACAGGGCCAGGACTAGAGTTTCTCTTCCATCCCCTTTTGCGAGGTGGATTTTTAGATGATGTGTTTGAATGTTTTGAGGATCAAGGTTTAGCCAATGCGCTCATGAATACCGTTGCCCAGGACCTGCCCAGCTTCTTACCACTCATTGCACAACGGTGCGTACTCTCTGCATGGAAGCCTGGTTGAACTCAGAATCCATTCATGACCTGCCTCATGTCTCGGGTCCATTGGGCAAATCGATCACATACCGCACCATTCCATGATCGGCAATCTCACGCCGTTGGAGCTTGAACGGTGGAACATCATCCTGAAGCCGTTTCAACAAACGTCCCATAAATTTTTCACCAGGTGCTTCGGTCATCCATACGTAATTCCCTGTCTCTAATTCATGCACGTGCCGCTTCACGCGAAAGCGAATATCTTCCATATAGTACGCAGACAAAAACCCCGTAATGGCATGGACTACCCACCCATGCTCTTGAGCATATCGAAAGCTCACTCCAATTTCATACTCTTTTGGGGACTTGTCCTCCGACATCTAACATCCTTCTGCTAAACAACCACCTGAAGCTACACCTACGTCCGCTGTCCCCCTGCTGTCAAGGTGGTGTTCTTCGGGGTAAGCCGTGAACCGGAATCGGAAAACTGTTTTCCGTGAACTGTTATGAATAGCCATCCATTAAGAAAAAGGGGCTGGCTCGCACAAACCACGGACCACCGTTAACCAGAAGCCCCTTCCTTCACAAACTTTGGGACCAAACGACACCCATTCACCAGGCGCTCTGATTGTGCAAAGTGGAGAAGCTTTGCTAAGTTACACGCCCAGCATGTGGACTGAATTCAAACATAAGGACCCACTCTATGAGTCAATCCGGATCGAACCAAGAGACCAACGACTTGGTTGATTCCCCACCGGAACCAACCTATGCCGAACGGGCACGAACATTAATGCACGTCAGTGGGATTGCCACGCTGTGCACCACATC
>JAYWMS010000313.1:0-18990 GCA_035873215.1 Nitrospirota bacterium
GAGACCTTTTTAACCGAATTGGAAAAGCAGCCTCCGGTGTGGGACAAGCTGCATGACCCACCGGGTGCGGAGCATGGGGCACGATTATTTGTTCTGAATCGCCAGCGTGATGATTTTCGGGAAGGGCACCCGTTGCTTAACCAGCGGATTGCGTTTCTCTGGGGAGCCGTCCTAGGGGACTATCAACCCGAATACAAAGGCTTCAAACTCTCGATTGGTCCGGAACCTACGCAGACCTCATGGGGAATTGTTCGTTTCAAGCCCATTGGGTTGCCCGATGAAATGATAGCTATTCCCTCCCCGAATCTTCTTTCTTCTTTGCATATGCGAATCGCAGCCGGAGAGAAAATAGGTGTGGGTATTCTTTTTACGGGCAGGTTGATTCCTTGGGAATCCATCATCTATGGCTTTTCGCATGATGGATTGGTGCAAGGGATGGTTATGCCAGTGGTACAAGTGGATGGGGTGCAATATTTTATCAATGCTGGGCCTCAACAGTAGGCATTCCATTCGACCTTTTTGGAACGTTTTTATATTAAAGCCGGGTTTCGCCCCGGCAGAGGAAGGCCTTTTGTTTCGGCAAAAGAAATTCGTTGAAAAAGCCCGCCAGCCGCGTTCTCGTTGCACGCAACCCTCAACGCACTGACGTACGCCTCGGCTTCCTCGCTGCCTGCGGCCTTGCTGAACGGATCTTTTTGAACGATTTTCGAAGGACCCAAAACCCTTTTCTCCCGTATGTGGCCCTTCGGGGTTCCTTCGCCGCGGCGCTGAATCAAATGGCTGCGGAACTCGCTCCGCTCAAACAGTCCTCGCCAAATGGTCGGATTCAGCGCCACGACTCAGCCACGCCCAAGGCGGGGGCACCATACGAGTTCAAAACCTAATTTTCCCTTGGAACAATCGTTTCAAAAACTGACGAATAGTCTTGGTTGGGAAGTCCCTGGCCTACAGCCTTTTCGAATATTGTTTTTATGCCTTGAAGGACGGATGTATCGAGGTGTGAGGATTCGGCGGTTTGAAGACAGAGATTCACGTCTTTCAATAGATGCTCGGTTGGAAAGTTGGGATTTGTATAATCGTGGGCCAGAAGTTTTGGCAATTTCTTGTCAAACATGGGCGTGATCAAGGCACTTTGTCGGAGAACCCGCATGAATGTCTCCACATCCCCACCAGAGCGTTGAATCATTCCCAGGCTCAGCGAAAACGCTGTGATATGCGAGGCGATGAGTTGATTCAGTGCCAGCTTTAATGCGGCGGCTTGTCCAATCGGTCCAACGAACAATGGCTCAGCGCTGAAGCATTGCAATACGATATTCCAGCGGTCCAACATCTCTGCTGCCCCACCAACCATAACTATAAGTTCTCCGGCTTTCGCCTCAGCAATACTCCCCAGCACCGGGGCTTCGAGATACTCACCAAGGCCTAATCGAATTTCCTGGCCAAGGGCTATACTTTCTTGAGGAGCGATCGTACCCATTTGGATGATCGTCCTTCGTTGGAAGTCAGGACGCCCATCAGAGGCAAACAAGGCCTGTTGAATTGCTGACGCATCAGTTAGCAGGAGAATCGTGCATACCGAGGCCTGAATGGCTTCTGTAGCTGACCTCGCCACAGTTGCCCCTTGCTGTCGAAGCGGTTCCGTTTTTTCCTGAGTCCGGTTCCACACGATGACCTCATGGCCAAACGCCAATAACCTCTCGGTCATTGCGCTGCCCATTAAGCCTGTTCCGATTAGGGAAATCTGCATGCGTTCTCCTTATGGTTCGGTATACCTTCCCTATACAATGGACAGTTATACCATAGACTCTCTGTTCATGCCTCGAGAGCCTCAACAGGAACGGGGGGGTGGTCGCCAACCATTGAGCGAGAATCCGTTGAATGAAGGTCTATTCGCATTAAGAGCCGCAGGCATTGCCGTGCCAAATCGGCTTGTCCCGATTATAAAAATCTGCATGTCCTCTTCCTCACATTTCAGGATGTTGAAATAGGAAGGTAATCCGAAATCAATAATCCATCGGAAGAAGAAGCAAGATGGATTCTCGATTACGGATGTCGGGAATGACAGAATTGAACGTTGTCCATTTCATGCTAGACCAGCGAACAAGACGGGTGAGATCTGCGACCATTGAGAGATGACTTATTGGAAAACAAAAAAGGCATCCCTCATGGACGCCTTTAGCGGAACACAATGTGGTCTAGCCGGGGTTTACTCAGCTAGCCCGTGCCATCCTTGGCAAACTACGTGGTAACTGTCTTACTCTCCTCACCTGGCTGAGGAGTAGACACGGTCTCCGATGTTTCGCCTTCCTCTCCCGTGTCTTTCGACTGGGAAGATTCTGTCGATTGGCCTTCCTCAGCTCGGGATTCCAGAATATTCGTCAACTTGCCTAGCAAATTTTCTGCCACCCTATTGATTCTTGACGAGATCTTCTCCACTTTGTTCTCAAGTCGATTGACCCGACGGTCTATTTTATTTTGTAACCGCTCGGCCTTTTCAGTTTTCCCGTCCTCTAGTAGTTCGGCTAACCGCTCATAGGCTTTTGCGATCTTGGCCGCTTGTTTTTCTACCTTGTTTTTTAGTCTATCCGCTAGCTTGGCAATCTTTTCCGCGCCTTTCAGGAGTTCCTCTCCAACCTTATTAAAGAACTCCACCAGACCCTCTATCCCTTTTTTGAATCCATCTTTGACCTTTTGGGCTAGGGACTCCTCACCTTTGCCATGACCAGAGTTTGAGAACCGCTCGTGGGAATGGGGGACGCGCCCTGATCGGCCCTGTTGGTCGTGCTCAGGTTTTGAGAGAAATTTCGACGCGAGCAATCCTTGGAGGAGGTTGTCCTGTGGCGAAATCAATCCCGGGCCGCCTTCGCCTCCCTGAGTCACTGGTTGCGCAGCTTGGGTGGCATTCGTGATCCCTCTCCGCTCAAAGGTCTGGCTCAGTTTGATAGATTCCGCATGTTGGATTTTCACATCGATACTGGCGATGGTCCCTGAGGCCGAAATGTTTTGACCGTTCGCCACCGCGGCCTTGAGGTTGCCGGATTTCACATTATTCGTCAGGCCATTTACCTGTTTAATAATCTTATTGATATCTTGGATTTCCTGCTCATTCAAATCACCCTCTATGGTGACTTGTTTTTGACTGATAAATTCGCTTTCAAGCGTGTTCGCTCGTAACGTCAGTGCTTGCCCCTCCAGGACTCCACGGGCATTGTATTGGACCCCGATTCCCTGATATGCGGTATTCGTAGACAACGTCACCTTGTCGCCTTCTGCAGTCACAATCGACAGCCCCGACTGCGTTTTACTCTGAACTGAGATCTGGGAGAGAGATTGGGCCGTGTTTCCCCCACGAGAGGCCAACAAATTATTGAATCGTGAAAACAGAGACGATGTGGATGGATCAAACTGCACCATGGTACAACTCCGGCTTTTGAGGGTTATTGATGCTTACGCCTCATGGCTTGGTATTCCTGTTTCCTTTCATCGGTTGGTGCCCATTGCAAACTTTAGCGCTCCGGAAATAGGACTTTTACCCCCTTAGGGAACAATCTCTACCATCACCGCTCAGTGGTGTCAGTTTTTGAAGTTCTCGCCTTGTCGTCACCAGGCAGGGCTCGACTATCCACTCTCCTCCTCAGCTGGCGCAGACCGGCCAAATCGCGCCGAGTTGACCATCCCTTGGTAGGGTCGGTATGTTCGTCTCTGCGTGCGGCTTGGGAACCTTTCCAGGTAGTCCTGCCGGGACATCCTGCTGTTAGATCCTTACCGGCATCGGCCCAGAAAAGCACTCAAAGAAACAGAGGAGTTTCGGGAGACATGGATATTTCAATCGGTTCGAATCAGCTTCGCAATACCAATGGCATTTTCACCGCCGACGATCAAACCCTGATTGCTTTGGAAATCAACGAACCAGATGGCGCCTTGCTGCTCAGTATGGATCTCTATAACCCTGCGGGTTCACAAGTAGGGAAACTCGAACGGAACACATGGACTTCGAATGATCAGGAGCGGTTTGAGTTAAAGACCAATGCCCATTCAGTTATGCTTATTGACAACACACTGAAGGGCGTGGTGCTCTTGGCAAAAATAGAGGGCGATTCACAGGTCGTCATCCCCCAAGCCAAATTTTACTTGCCTGGGGGGATGGTGTCGGAAGTAACCGCCGAGCAGTGGCATGTCGGCAACAAAATGGAACTGAAGAATGCTGAAGTCGATATGAGCGGCGGGGCTGTTGAGTTGCAATAGTCTCCTGAGAGGCTGAGGTTCGTCGATTCCCCGGACTCCACCAAATTGATTGTCAGAATTCTTTACGAAAACGATAAACCTGTCGAAACCCGCACAGCATCAGTCTTTACGGTCATACCTAGTGATAGGAAGCCCTGAATACTGTCGAAAATGTTTACAGAACTCGCCTCGTCACCCCATGAGTTTAGGACCTCTATTATGAACGAACGGATAGCATACGCAAACATTTGTAATGAACCATGATGGCGGCACCGGTCTCTGCTTTCATGGCATTCCCCTTGCTTTATCGTTGGTGTAGTTAATCAACGACATCAACTCATAACGGGGAGGGTGGCACAATGGACGGAAAAGAAAATTTCGATGTCGACAGTCTCATGTTGGATGCCAAGAAAGCTATCCTCGAAGAGCAACATCGCCAATTCCAAGATTTGCAGCACGCCGGCATGTGGCCCGAGGCAATGGAACAACTCCAAGTAACGTTGGGTTGTGCGGCGGATTTGCTCAAGGATTCGGTTGCATTACTGGAGCGCGCAGTCGCACGAAAAAAGCTGCAGGCTCCTCAACAAGTACCGAAGCTATTGCCTCCAAAAGAGGATAACATCGAGGGAAACTAATCATCAGGTGAAGGGTCTTTTGTCACAAATCAGTCAGGTCAGATAGGCCTGAGATAGTATACACAGTCGAAAAAGCGGGAAATTGCTAGAGCCAATGGCACCATATGCCAAATAATATCATGGATCTCTAATCGACAATTTCCCGTCCTTTTTCGCATGTATTCAGCGCGTGAGGCCCTAACCTTCGACACCCCTTTCTCACACAATCCCAGCCACCAATCAACAAGTCAGCCATGACGCACCCACGTGCTCCTCGACGACGCACCAAGAGGCTCCTCTTCCTTGACCCGTTGAATTCAAGCTTGCCATGATGTTTGTTCCATTAAATACCGCAATACAGGGAATGTTGAAAAAATCCGCCAGCGGCGTTTGCGCTCACGTACTCGAGTACGCCCCGCGCGTTAAACTGGCTGTGGCTTTACCAATGGAAAAGGACGTCTTAGCGCCCTTGGGTTTGGGCGGGTGACAAAACGGACCCACCGCCTTCGCGAGGGCATGCTTTTTTGACCATTCCCATCGACTGCTGAAATCGCTCTCGCCTTGGGCATTTATGGGCCCTGTGAGAGGAATATGCAGCAGGTCCATTGATCAATTTTTCTTTATAGTGAGGAGGCCCCTGTTCATGAATTGGTTGCGACTGCTGACTTGTAGCTTTCTTCTTTTTTCCTCCGTGGAATCTGCCATTGCTAAAGACTCACACAGTGATCACTCATCACAATCCAATCAACAAATCCCCGTACCACCTGCACCGAAAAACCTGAGGGCGAACCAAGAGATTCAAGATCTCAAAAAAAACCGACCAGAGGAATATCGTGTCTTGGTACTGGGGGTACAAATCTTTTTAGGACGGTTTGGATATGGCGTTGGTCCCTACACGGGGGAATTTGATGATCTAACCAAGAATGCCCTGCGCCATTATCAGCATGATGTCCAGCTTGCTGAAACCGGAGACCTGGATTACAACACGATTAAACACCTGACAGATGACAATAAGGTCCTCGACCGGTTCTTACCTTTTCTGCCAAAATTTCTCTTGCAGGATGAGGACTGGGATCAAGAGGTAGTGGCTCAAGGTACATGGGCCATGGAGAAGTTCACCGCCAACGAGGCCATCCAAACAACCACGGTCAAATGTCATCACACGGAGAATCGATGCATCGAGACAACTGCCCGTCTCACGGCGGACCATACGCCATTCCTCATTTCTGAAGCTAACGAATATTTAGTGGAGGCCTGGGGTGAAACTGAGATCATCACCAAGCCCACAAGCTCCGAGCCATGTGTCACGCGATCTTTACGGCTCAACCGCCACGATAAGACGGTATCGCTTCAAGCCACAGTTCACAAAACCCCGACAGGTCTTTGCTCACGAGTCCAGGCAGGGACCCTGCAATTTCAACTCGCCGATGGCGCACAAATCTACCTGGCCATTAAACAACAAAAGGCTACAGATACGAAACGAATCTTGCGGGTGAAGGAATAACGCACTTGCTTACGCGTCTAGGCGTGGCCTAAAGCCAGTGTAGTAGGAAGATCCGAATATCTAAATCGTCCGAGTAGCGTTCAGCAAATCGGCTATTCACAGTCGTCGACTCAACCGATACAGCCGAAAACGCTTACGTTTTGACCTTATTTACATCATAGAGTTCTATCAGTGCCCCCCCTTCTAGCCACACCAACGGCTCATTTAATTGTATGATTGGGGTCCTAGCCGATTTCGTTGTCATAGTTCATTTTTCATTCGTCCTCTTTGTCATTTGCGGGGGGCTGCTTGTTTTTAAGTGGCGGTGGGTAATGTGGGTCCATCTTCCCGCAGTCCTTTGGGGTGCGCTCGTTGAGTTCAATGGTTGGATCTGCCCTTTGACACCATTAGAAGTCTGGTTGCGTGTGGCTGGAGGTGGAAGCGCCTATGAAACCGGATTCATTGACCATTATGTGGTGCCCCTCTTGTATCCGGTGCATCTGAATCGTGAGTGGCAAATCCTTATAGGTATGGCAGTGATTATTATCAATTTCACGATTTATTCTGCCATATTTTTGAAGAACCGAAAGTCTTAATTCACTGGAAGGATCAATCTGATTTTCCTTAAGGCTGAGAGTGTAAGGTGCTTTTACGGGGATCACTATATGACTTGACCAATTTTTCCTCCCCTGCGTATAGTCGGATCGTTACATCATCAGCATCACGGTAGGCCCCCTCCTTTTTCGCTGAACATCATGGATGAACTACAAGGAAAGAAACTCGGCATTCTGCTTTCCTTACCTCCGTCTCACCCCAACTCCGAGACCGTTGCGCGCTTAACCGAAGAGGCGTTGCGTATGAACGTTGATGTGTATCTCTACCTCATCGACGAAGGCGTGAAGAACTTGGGGAACCCAGCCATTTTAAACCTTACGGCTTCCGGTGCTAAGCTCAATGTCTGTGCATACGGGTGTCAGCAGCACAAGATTTCCACAGACGGCTACGCTAAGGAAGTGACATTTTGCGGATTAGTCGTCCTCTACCAAATCATCACCGGTTGCGATCGTTTCCTCGCGTTTAACTAGTTTTCCCACACGTCGTTCCTCCATCTGTCGATAAATCTCAATTAATATGGGACCAAGCCAAATCTATGCGGCGATGACACACAACCCATCAGTTAACAATTTGAACAAGAAGGGTTGGATCTTAGGGAAATAAGTCTAGCAGGA
The DNA here is from genome assembly GCA_035873215.1 of Nitrospirota bacterium. GTDB lineage: Bacteria > Nitrospirota > Nitrospiria > Nitrospirales > UBA8639 > JAYWMS01. The sequence goes on from JAYWMS010000313.1 coordinate 7,551, forward strand.
TGTTCAAAATCTCAAAGTTCTCAGAAACCATTCACGCCTTATCAACGATACACAACACCAGTTACCAGGCAGGAGGTTCAAAAAGGCCCGTCCAGCAAGACCGCAGGCCCTTTGGCACGCGGAGCGTACAGAAGGTACGTGAGCGCGAACGGTGCGAAGAGCGCCAAGTCTGTGAGCCCGAAGGTGACAAAGGGCCGAGAACGCCACTGGCGGTCTTTTTCAACATCCTGCTAGGAGAGAGGGGAGAATTCGGTATAGTCGTCGTTCGTATTGAACATGGGAATGAGTGAGGCAAAATTTGCGTTTTGGAGAGCGCCCTTTACCATTTCTTGTGGGTTCACCAGAATGAGATTGCCTTTAATATCTTTAAACATTTTTACTGCCACGGCCAAAATACCTAAGCCCGCACTATCAATAAAGGACACACTTTTCATATCAATCAGTACACGCTGAGTCTTATTTTCTTTGTGTTTCTGAATGACCTCCTTCAACGAATTTTTGGCAAACAAATCCAACTTCCCCGACAAGATCAGGACTGGAACTCCCTGCATTTCTCTTTCCTTGATGATCATCTCAATTCTTTGCACCAATTGGGATGGTGTTCGTTGTCCATATCCATTGATCTCCTGTTCATCCTCATCGATACTTATCGGGCCAAACTTATCATTCTTGACCATCGTTGGATGATTGTTAATGGTGTTCTCCTATCCTCATTTAAGTCTGATCAAGATTTGATGACCGAGTGCGCCCCTAGGAACCGCCTAGAGACAATCCCAAGGTCCGACTTCCTCTGGCCCCACACCAAGAACAACATATTTAGATTCTCTATCTACAATGATTTGACAATTTATTGATACGTACCCAGAGCACTATTCACATGGGAGGGAGCAGAAGGGGACCTTCATCATACTTGAGATCAGGGATTCCTCAGAGGAATGTCCGAGCACTCAACTTCGATGGCCGTACAGAAAGGTAATGTTGATTCGCCGGCTGGTATATTCATCACGAAATTCACAACGATCTGATTCGTGAAAGAGATCGGAATTAAAAATCAGCGCACGATTTTCCCGGTAAGGGACCACGACGGGTTTGGCTTCGTTCGCTTTCAAAAAATCCATAATCTTCGGCTTGTGTTTCGAGCTATTGTAATGGGCAAAGTCCCACTCTTTGGGGGCTTCTTTATCCCACACGATCAGGCCGCCACATGAGGGGTCCAAGTTGGCATCATTCGGTGTGATCCAGAAATTCACGTTGATGGCGGCAGCATCCGCATGAATGTTGAGTGGTTTCAACTGCCCATCTTGTTTAAAGGCCCACGCTTGTAGGAGTTGGTGGTCTTTGAATATGCTTCGAAACGTTTGACGTAGGTCAGTCGCAATTTGCAACAGCAAGGCACAGGAAAATCCCTCACCGAACATCGCCCCAATGTACCCGTTGTCATAATCCTTTTTCCAAATAGTGGACTCCCAACAAAACTTCTGGAGTGCCTGAATGGCTTCCGGCCGCAGCAAATCATCAACGCACAAAATCTCGGGCTGGCTCGCAAAATATCGACGTTCAAGGTCCTTTACTTCCAGAACCGGATTCAACGTGCTTTGAGGCATTGGAGGTGCTTCGGCATAGTGCATAATACGAGTAAACGATGGGGCCAACGCCTCAGATTCTTCGATGGTGACGGAAAGTGGTTCATTAGATCCCGGAGTCATGACTGTTTTTGCCCGTAACGAATGTAAAACTTGCTGATAGGCGTCCAGCGCTGGAAAACTCAATCCATGCTGCATTAAATAATCCAATTGTTCCGTGTCATGCTTCACACGTGAGGGCAAAATCGTTTGAAGTTTCACCGATCGACCATGATTGCGAATCACCTCGGCAGAAGCCCTCAGCGCAGACAAGGCTGCATCAGGTTGCTCCTTGGCCAATAGCGCTAGTCCTAAGTAATGTTGAGCCTTGGCATACTCCGGATTGTGCTCGACAGCCAACTGAAAGGCCCGAAGGGCCTCATCATATTGAACCTTTTCCATCAATGCTATTCCCAAGTTACAATGCGCTTCGGCATTCTGCTGATTCAGTCGCACGGCCTGCTGATAGGCCTCGATGGCTTCATTCCGATGCCCTTGTTCTTTGAGCACCACACCCAGATTGTTAAATCCTGCTGATGAATCCGGCTTGGCCCGAAGAGCCTGCCGGTAAACCGTAATAGCCGCTGCCAGATCGCCATTGGTTCGCAGAACGTTTCCCAAATTCGTATAGGCTTCTTCATAGTTCGGCTTCAATTCGATGGCCCGCTGATAGGCCGCGATCGAATCATTCACATTCCCTAGTTTCTGATGTACCAATCCGAGATTGAAGTGATAGAGCGACTTTTGACTCTGTGATTGAATCGCACGAGATATGAAGTCAAGTGCATGCTTAAATTGTGATTGTTGATAGGCCAGAACACCGAGCAGATGCAACGTATCGCTGTGTTGAGGTTCCTGGTTCAGCACCTGTTTGTACAATACCTCCGCCTGCTGATAACGACCGCTTTGATGGTTCCTCACCGCATCATCGAATAATTGCTTCAATGACATATGACCGTAAGCCTGGCCAGGCTTGGTTACCTTTTGGTCGTGAAATCTCCGCTCTGCTCGGTTCATTTTGTCAGTCCACAGCAAATCGTAGTAGGAGGTTATCTCATTATCCGTTAGCTTAAGCGTAAACACCCAGGAGTGAAAAAGTAAAGCTCCTATGTGCTCAGAGTCGATGCACCACCCATCTCAATAGGCCTAAACGAAGAAAAATTCATTCTCCGCAGGAAATCAGGGACTCAAAGCTCTGTTTTTTGGCCAGTTGGCAGTGATGGACTCTGGTTATGATGTGGACGAAAAAAGCGATAGAGGAGAAGCCACTGAATGGGGAGGGCACCGCTCGACACTATACAGGACAATAATCCCTTGGCTCGTTATGGGTTGACCCGGTCAACTTTTGAACTTAATCCAATATTAATGATGCGCTTCAATAAATCTTTGTACGAAAGCCCAATTCGTTCTGCGGACTCTGCCAAATCCTCGCCATAGGCTAGTTGTGCATTCGGATTGGCCTCTAACACATACACCTTATCATGATCATTCACGTCAAGACGCAAATCGATTCGTGCATACCCTGTGATGGCCAAATGCCGATACACTCGTTTTGCCACGTTTTGAATTTTTTGTTGCAGTTCAGGAGACAGCCCTTGGGCTTCTTGCGAACGAATCCGATATTTCTTTTGGTACTTAGTACTCCATTTCACGCTCGCAGTCGCTATTTTCTTAGCATCTTCCGGCATATTATCAAGCACTAACTCCCAGATGGGTAGAACCTGCAAGCGCGTATTACCCAACACGCCCACATAGAATTCACGGCCTTCGATATACCGTTCGACCAACGCACTCGTCCCGACTGAATTGCTGTGGTGAATGAAATCCACACGTTCTTGCAACTTCTCATCGTCGTCAACAATCGACGCTTGCGAAATCCCAAGCGAGGCTTCCTCCGTCATGGATTTCACGATCAAAGGGAACGTCAATCGTTTAGGCCTTCTGACTTTTCTGCCGATTGGTACCATCATAAATTCTGGGACAGCGATTCGATGGTAGGACAAAATCTTTTTTGTCCAACCCTTATCCCGCGAGAGCATTAGCCCCCGTGGATTACACCCGGTATACGGGAGACCAAGCAATTCCAGGTAGGAGACCACATTCTGGTCGTACATCGGCATACTCGCGAATTCCTCCAACAAATTGAAGGCAATCTGCGGTTTCCATTTTTCAATTGCCTCTCGGATCACTCCCAAATCATTTCGAACACCCACAGAGAAGACTTCGTGGCCCATACTTTCCAGCGTCGCAACAACATCAAACTCCGTTTTCCAACTGACCTCACTGACATCAAAACCTTCCACGTCAACCGGTGGAACCAGGTCTTCATGCATGAGCGCCAGAATGCGCAGTTTTTTCATAATGCCACTCGATGATGGCCATCGTGTAAATAATTCATTGTTTGAACCGTTAACAACCCCATGAAGTCCAGTTTTGTCTGCTCCTCGGTTGCAACGAGTTTTAGCTTTCGCTTACGACAATACGCAATCATGTCCTTGAGTACTTGATCAATTGTGTATTGATACTCACCAGTCCAGAACGCGACCTTCTTCCTGACCTCTTTTCGAACATTCGCCAAAAAATGATCCGCTCGAATGTTCGGATTATAGTCGGGATGATCTGAAAATAAACGACGTAGATCACGCTCATAAAATTTTGGGTAGTCTAACCCATATCGTTCTCGTTTTTCACGGTAGTGATCCCGAAGTGTCTTCTTCAGACAACCAATGGGCTCCACCCGTTCTTTGCTAGAGACCGGTGGAGGTTTATCAAAAAGGCTCCGCATGAGATCATCAACGTACTGAAGTTTTCGGTTGGCTGGCCAATCGGCATAGCGTACTTGCCAATTGGAATCTGGGTCCAGCCACACCGCGAAGGTTTCTGCGAAATCTTCATCCGGATGACTTTGCGCATACCACATGTCGAGGTGAACAACATATCGCTTACTGTAAGGCCTCGGGGTGTACCACTTCGGGTACGTCTTTGATGATTTCCCGAACAGCTCTTGGCGACGACGAAGTCGCCGCAAGCGATAAGCGTTTTCAATCGCATGTCCGGCCTCATGCCGAAGAATGCGCATACACCATTCAGTCGTTCCCCCTTCGACTTCTAACATTTGGTTGAGTTCTAGTCGCTGCAACCGCGGATGTGCCATATAAAATGGCAAGGCAATACCTGGAACCCCATCTGGCGTGAACCAATCGTCAGCAAGCCAAAAATGTGGACGAAAAACCAGTCCGCGTTGCTTCAACTCTCGGTACAATTGCCGAATGTGGAGGCCGACCGGGCTACCGGGAATCTTAATGCCCAGATCACACAATCGCAGATCAAGTAATTGATCATCAGTCCATTCAACCCACTTCAATTTATCACTATCCATGTTTTTCTCGTGCAGTCGTACTCACCGTGACAATTCTGTGTCGGTTTCTTGTTCTTTTGTACTGCTCGCCCCTGCGCAATCCCAATGGAGCATCAACCAGTTCAACTTCTTCTTTAACCACTCCATAAGGCTTGTTGAATCATTCGAAAATGATTAGAAAATCAATCCCATTTTACCAATTCCAGGCATCATCACAACCATGGGCCTGTTCAAAAAGGCCGTTATTTCACCCGCCCAAACCCAAGGGCGCCAAGACGCCCTTTTCCACGGGCAAGGCCGCAGGGACTTTCGCGCCCGGAGCGATCAGAAAGTACATGAGGGCAAACGGCTCGAGAAGCGCGCCAAGTCTGTGAGCGCGAAGCTCACCAAAGGCCAGAGAACGCCGCTGGTGGACCCTTCGGCATGACTCAGGACATGCTTTTTCAACAGGCCCTCCATACAAAAAAAGCCTAGCACACGGAGTGCTAGGCTTACTGTATTCAATACCAACTCTTAAAACTAGAAGAATTTAGGGGTACAAGCGGCAAGCTTGTAATGCTCATTCTCCACTATTTTATCTTTGTCTTTAGGAAGCTCAAAAGCCTTCAGCAAAACTACGCAGCTTCCGGCTTTGACTGGGATGGCGCAATTTCCGAAGAGCCTTCGCTTCAATCTGCCGAATGCGCTCCCGCGTCACATCAAAGTCTTGCCCCACCTCCTCCAAGGTATGGTCTGTCGACTCCCCAATCCCAAATCGCTTCCGAATGATCTTCTCTTCCCGCGGCGTCAGCGCGTTGAGCGCGATCGAGATCTGCCGTTGTAAATCATATCGGACGGCCGCCTCTAACGGCGACACGGCTTTCTTATCCTCGATAAAGTCCCCCAGATGGCTGTCCTCTTCCTCCCCTATCGGCGTCTCCAGCGAGATGGGCTCTTTCGCGATCTTTAAGATCTTCCGCACTTTCTCCAGCGGCATGTCCATCCGCACCCCAATCTCTTCTGGCGTCGGCTCCCGCCCCAATTGCTGCACTAAATGCCGCGAGGTCCGCACCAGCTTGTTGATGGCTTCGATCATATGCACGGGAATGCGAATCGTCCGGGCTTGATCGGCGATGGCCCGGGTGATGGCTTGTCGAATCCACCACGTCGCATACGTGCTAAACTTATACCCCCGTTGGTATTCAAACTTATCCACGGCTTTCATCAACCCGATATTCCCCTCTTGGATCAGGTCTAAGAATTGTAACCCCCGATTGGTGTATTTCTTCGCGATACTCACTACCAGTCGCAGGTTGGCTTCGATGAGTTCGGCTTTCCCCCGTTTCATCTTCTCTTCAGCATGTTCCAGCACCCGGAAGGCCACGTGAAATTCCCGGGTCGGCAGCAGCGTGACGTCCTGCTCAATCCGTTTGATACTGGCTTGGGCGGTGGTAAAGGCGGTCATCAATTGCTGGAGGGCGTCGTCACTGTACCCGGTCTTCCGCCGCATGGTGGTGAAGCTGGTCCGGTCCCGTCCCATTTGCCGGATCAGTTTGGTCCCTTCCGCGCGCTCCCGGCCCAGCCGCCGGCAACAATCCTCCAGCACGCGGTCGGCACTCCAGAGTTCCCGGCCTACTTCTTTGATCCGGGTGAGGAGTTGTTCCCGCAGTTCGAGCTGCAGGTTGAGCCCTTCAAGCCGCTCGACGATCTGTTCTTGTACGTGGTGGATGGATTTGACGACACGCGCCTGCTGGGTCTGGCTGGTTTGCCGACGTTTGTCATAGAGGCTCAAGAGGGTTTTCCCCAGCCGCCGGACTTTGTCGAGTTCGGCCAGGACATGCTCCCGGAGTTCTTCTTCATCCGTCTCTTCAACGACATCATCGAGGTCTTCGTCTTCGACGGGTTCCTGAATGACGATGAGGTCGCGCAGGCGCAGGTCGCCTTTTTTCAGCTGGCTGCGGAGGGCCTCTAAGGCCAGGAGGGTCATCGGGATCCCTGCGATGGACAGCGACAGTTCGTATTTGCCTTCTTCGATCCGTTTGGCCAGTTCAATCTCCCCTTCCCGCGTGAGGAGGGAAACGCTGGCCATCTCATTCAGGTACAGACGTACAGGATCATCGATTCGACTCAATGCACCAGGCGTCAGATCAATCTCTTTTTCAGATTCTTCCGCTCCTTCCGCTCCTTCCTCGACATCTTCCGCCCCGTTTTGGTCAGTTTGTTCACTTTCAGTCTCGGTAGCATTAGAAGTAACTTCATGTTCAGGAGGTGCCGTCTCTTCAATGGATTCTTCCCCAAAGACTGGGAACAGAGTGGAGATCTCCTCTCTGTTTTCAGACTCCGTAACCAATGATGGATTCGACTCATCATAGCCTATTGGCTCAGAATCTTTGTCAATGCCCATTAATGGTTTCACTGTCCCAATCATGCTATCTTTAGCCATTATGACTCCTTAGCCCAATTCACTGAATTATGGATTCACTTAAATGTAGAACGAGAATTTTTCTATTTATTTTCATGATTCGCAAAGGACAATTCTGGCAATCATTTCAGTGTGCGGGGATCCCGCGCTTGCGACAATACGGAATACGACTTAGCTAATATAGGTGGGTTCAATGAATCAATGAATTGTTGAATGAAAGATGCCATATGCTTCAAGAACCTCAAGCGAACTTGGCTTTCATCATGTAATTATACACAAGGGGAACCACATCTAACCAACTATTCATACTGGCAAACCCTAACTTTGTATCAAAATCGATGCATCTTTTTCAAGTAAAAGTTTCTTTTTCGGTCATTTTGTCGCCAACAATAACCCATAGCCCCAAAGGGACCGGCCAAAACTCTCCTTTCTCAAGATCATCCTCCCAACAGCCTGGAACTGTAGACCAAACCTGTAACAACCTCCAATGCATTGGGTAAAGATCTTGCCCAAAATTAGAAAATAAGGTAACCATCTATCTCCGCCAGCAATCGAAAGGATCCTTAAGCAATCGGAAAATATTTAGCACCTTCTTATTACATAACTACTTTTCCATCCCGGCCGGCCCAACATCCTCATTAAGAGTGGTGAAAAAACCTGTCTTGGGCCCTTCAGCCTTGCCCAGAGTAAACTCTTTCAAAGGGATTGCCAGCCGCATTCCCTGCTTTCTTCGGAGCGGCTTCGCCCAGGCAGGTGGCCCTATTTTCACGCTCATCTACTGGCTTGTGTTCCGCCAGGAGCTCCGGTTCTGCCCCTGGAAGATGGCACCTTAGCGCGTTTGTGTTTGGCTGGGTGAAATGCAGGATTTTTTGATCACTCCCGAATTGTTTTCGACTGTCGCAAGGTGCAATGGCAGCGGATGAACACGTGCTGGAGAGTTGAATGATTTATCGGTCTCTGGCTTGAGAAACCCATTGATCTAAAACCGTATTCGTATGCCTGATCACCTCTATCGATCATCTCCATCCATTCCTTGGATCATCGCCAGAACCTGGTGGCCTTTAGCCATGAGTTGGCTCCTTATGGGCCTGGAACGCCCTATCGTTGCCGCATTCATGGCCAGATTTGACTCACCGGAAATTCATCTGGCGGCCTATGCTAGCGTCGTCTTTCCACTTTCTCTCGTCATAGAATCCCCGGTTATCATGCTTCTTGCTGCCTCCACCGCCTTGACCAAAAACTGGGCATGGTACCGTTTTCTACGAAATTTCATGGCAGGGATGGCTCTCCTTTTAACTGCCTTACATATCCTCGTCGCTTTTACCCCGATATATGATTACCTCACATCAGAAATCTTGAACACTCCTCAGATTCTCGTCGAACCAGCCAGAATTGGCATGATGCTCATGACACCGTGGACCGCATCCATTGCTATCCGTCGTTTTCAACAAGGAATCTTGATTCGACAGGGACAATCCCGCTGGATCGGTATAGGAACAGCTATCCGGCTGGTAGTCTTGTGCGGGGGTCTTGTTGTCGGTTTATGGGTTGAACGATGGACAGCCATTGTCGTGGCATCCTGTGCGATTTCATTGGGAGTCATGAGTGAAGCGTTGTTCATTCGAATATGCACGCAACCGATTCTGCGGACGTTCAAACAATCCACTACCGATCAGTTGGATCAGCCGCACCTGAAGAAGTTTCTTCAATTCTATGTTCCACTTGCCGTCACCCCACTTCTCACCCTTTTAGCGATTCCAATTTCAAGTGCGGCTCTAAGCCGAATGCCTAACCCCATAGATAGTTTTGCGATCTGGCCCATCATGGGTGGGCTGGTTTTCTTATTTCAAGGACTCGGGCTAGCTTATCAAGAAGTCGTGGTCGCTCTGATCCATAAGCCTCAATACGGCCTTCACTTACGGCGCTTCGCCTTACAGCTGGCAACAGGCGTTAGCGCACTCTTGTTGCTCATCACCATTACCCCTCTTTCAACGATGTGGTTCCTTGACCTCTCGGGGCTTCCTCAAAATCTGGCCAGGATGGGGCAAATAGCCTTATGGTTCACATTACTCCTGCCCTTCCTCACCGTCATAGAATGTTGGCTTCAAGGAATTTTGGTCCATGCGCATCAGACGAAAGGTATCATCGAGGCGGTTGTACTCTACGTACTCACGAGTGCATGCATCTTGATGGCAGGCATTGCGGTGGGTACGGTAACAGGCCTGTACGTCGGGTATCTCGCATCTATGTGCGGACTCCTCGTCCAAACCTTGTGGCTCAGATTTCGCTGTAGAACTCTTTTGAAATCCACATAGTCAACACCGCGACATTCCACGACTTGGCCCTGTTTGCCAAAGGAGGACTGTTGAGGGCACCTCTAAAAACCAGGCATTTTTTGTGAGGGCAAGGAAGCCGCGCGCGGAAAACCTGAGTGTATGGGCGAATACATGAAGATTTGAGCACGGGGCTGACGCCGCCATCACGGAAAAGGACGGTTTTTAGAGGTGCCCTTGAATAACTCACTCCATTGGCCAATACACGTCAATGCTAAGACAGGCCTCATCAGTTGGAGGGAATGTTCAAAAAAGCATGCCCTGAGTCCCTCCGAAGGGTTCGCTGTTTCACCCGCCCAAACCCAAGGGCGCCAAGACGCCCTTTACCACGGGCAAGGCCGCAGCCCTTTTGACGCGCGGAGCATACACTGTGTACGTGAGCGCGAACGCCGCGAAGAGCGGCAAGTCTGTGAGCCCGAAGGTCAGGCAAAAGGGCGAGAACGCCGCTGGCGGCCTCTTCGACCAAGCTCAGGACAGGCTTTTTTCAACATTCCCAAAGGAGATTCGGCTCGAAAGGCCGGACATTCATGGATCATTAGGTTGTCTGGAGAAGAGCTATCCTCAACGAAGCGAAGAGATTAATCGCTCGGTGGTTCAAAGTGGCCGGAGGGTCGATTTTGCCATGGTACGGTAGCCGTTCGAGTTTGCTTCAAAAGACTTCGCAAATTTATCTCGGCAGCCCGTAAAAGTTTTGGCTCTCCATGGCGAAGAAGTGAGGTGAGCAAGACATACAGTTCCCGTTCATACTGGACTCCACGAAGAATGCGCTCCGTCACCGGGTCAGGGGAATCCAAATCAGGGAATGTTAACGTCGGCTCATCAGAATCACCTAATAACAACTCTAATGCCTTAGGCAAGTGAAAAAGCCAAGAGGTCGGGACCCTAAGTCCTTGAGCTATGGATTCCAGGATAGAGACAGAAGGATCCAGATCACCGGCTTCAACGACCTCGATGGTCTGAATGTCTAACCCGGATTCATTCGCAAGTTTTGATACGGAGAACTGCCGGAATTTTCGCCAAGCCTGAAGGGATTCATTGATGGGCATGAGCCCGATCATAAACAAGGCCAAAGGGAGCTGTCCACCCGCGTTGAGATCCGACCCCTCAAAGTCGAACTCGAAACCAATATTTCCTCACTTGAGCGGACGTCCTTTAGGGCAAGGATAGCCGAAACTGATGAACCAAACCGGCATCTATCGCCCGTTCTCTTCCACCGAACGGAGACCCCACTGTCAGCGCTTCTTTGAATCCGCTGATTGAAAGGCCAAACGCATCTTCAACCCCTGCCGCTGATGCTGTATTCTCGATCAAAAACTCAAATCGCCCTGTAGGCCGATCAAACAAAAAGATACCTCCTCCTTCAATTCCCGAAGCAAAACCTCCGGGTGCCGCAACAATGACAAAGTGCGACGTCATACCCACGGCCTCACCAAACCGCGCACGATTAGTGGGACTCGGTGAGATAAGAGTGTGCTGAAACTTGCCCTGTTCGTCGAACAGATAGGCTGCGCCACGGTCCATGTTCCCTTTCCGATTACCCGGAGCCCCAATGAGAAGAGCATGTTCATCCCCAGCAATTCCCCACCCAAAATATTCTTGAGACTGAGGCTGTGGAGAAGCCAGCCTATGATGCATTTTTCCAGACTCTCGATCGAAGAGATAAACAACACCTCCATCCACGGGCGATCCTCCTGCAAACGGAGCTGCCACTACGACCGATGATCCC
>JAYWMS010000323.1:0-7019 GCA_035873215.1 Nitrospirota bacterium
AAAAAGTTTCCTGATTCCGAATGGCATGGAACGTCACCACTTCCCCTTAATAAAGAACTAGAATCCTTATAGGTAGTGTTACGGGCTAACAAATTATTTTAACGCCTCCAACCGCTCCCTTGCTTGTTTCGCCCATTCCGAATCCGGATGCTCGCGAATGATCTGCTGATACAATACCTTCGCATGCGCAAAATTGGTTTGCTGTTCCTCAAACTGCACCGTGCCAAACAGACTCTCAGGGCTCTCCCCTCCACATCTGCTTTTCAAAGAATGGCGAAAATATTTCTGTTCCAGAAGTTCATTGTTTGGAAAGTTGTGCATTGTGGACAAACAAATTAATTTTCAGGATACATTTGTTGCAATTCCTCTATCCGTTCCTTTGCTTGCTTGGCCCACTCAGAATCCGGATGATCACGAATGATCTGCTGATACAACTCCTTGGCATGCGCAAAATTTGTCTGCTGTTCCTCAAACTGTGCCGTCCCAAACAAACTCTCCGGACTCTCCCCTCCACATCCGACCATTAGCGCAACTAGCAACACTACCATCAACAAAACCATCGTCCCGGCATTTAATTTCCTCATGAACTTTTCACCTCGGCAGTTTGTTTTATATTATGGTCTTCCGCCTTGGGCGAGGCCGAGCCGGAGAATCGAATCAATCTGGTTGGCGAGGACTGTCTGAGCGGAGCGAGTTCCGCAGCCATATGATTCGATTCTCCGAGCGAGGGAATCCGCAGGGCCGCGCACGGGCGGACATGGTTTTGGGTCCTTTTGCCGAAACAAAAGGACCTCGTCGCGCGGGGCCGAAACCCCGCATAAATTTTTTCTTTGAAGGCTTTGAAATGCTTAATCATCTTATCGTCGCATCATCATAATCCAGCGCCAAATATTGAGTAACCCCCACAGCGAAGCTGCCACATAGGTCAACGCGGCAGCAGTCAGGATCCTCCGCGCACCTTGCATATCCGCAGGAGAAATATAATTGCCTTGCTCCAACACAGGCAACGCCCGCCGAAAACTGGCATCCCATTCAACCGGGAGCGTGATCAAATGCACGAGCGCTCCGATCGACATCACGGCCAGCCCGGCCATAAAGACCAACATTCCCCCTGCAGGCGACTTCGTCAATCCAGCCATGATCGGAATACCCAGCATGACAAACGATCCCGCCTTTTCCGCACCTTGAGCGACACGAATCAACCGCGTGCGTTCCTGTAAGGGCTTATAGGCCATTTTGTCCTGAATAGCATGGCCGACTTCATGTGCTGCCACCGTCACTGCGGTAAGGGATCTCCCACCATAATGATCAGGCAGTAGTCGCACCACTTTCGCTAACGGGTCGTAGTGATCGCCAAGCTCCGTAGTTTCGACTCCAACATGAGACATCTGAAAGCGATCAAGCAAATGCCTCGCCAGTTCGCCACCCGTGCCCGCATATTCCTTGCGATGGCCTCGATATTTGTTGAAGACCCACTTCGTCCACAACTGCGGACCTAGCAACACAGCCAGAACAACGATTACAAGAAGAATGCCCCGAACCATGATTGACCTTTCAAATACTTCCAACGGGCCATTGATTGAACATCAGGAGGAAGGAATGGCTTATAGAATAACTTCGTTTTTCTCTATTCAATAAGGATAAAATCCGTTTAACCGGGACCCGCGAAGATTTGGTCACATTCTACCTGCCTTCAGTGTGGCCGAGAAGCGCAGCCCAATCAGGAAACTAGGCGAGGACTGTCTGAGCGAAGCGAGTTCCGCAACCTCCGGATTGGGCGAGCATCGCAGGGAATCCGAAGGACCACGCCGGGCAAAAATGGTTTTGGGCCCTTTTGCCAAACCAAAGGGCCTCGTCCGCCGGGGCGAAACCCGGCATTACGAAGAGCAACTCACGACAATCTGTTTGCCCCAATCCGGCGGCGGCGCAGCATACTCATTCATCTCAGGTTGATCATCGAACGGATAGCGAAGCAGCTCCAGCAGGCGGTCAATTTCCGTGTAGTCTTGTTGTTCAGTGGCGCGTTGAATGGCGACCTGAGCGAGGTAGTTTCGTAGTATATATTTTGGATTGCATCGATCCATACGAGCTTTTCTTTCACTATCCACACTGTGTTCCGCTTTGAGTCTGGCCTGATAGTGCTCGGCCCACCAGTCAAATCCTTCGCGATCCAGGAATTGATCTCGAATCTCTGCATTGGCCGAAGGCTCATCCTGCTTATAGTTTCCAAGGGCTCTGAAGAAATTTGTGTAGTCCACATGGTTGCTGTGCATCTGTGCCAGCAAATCTCTTCGGAGCTTGTCATCCCCTTCTTGGGTTTCTTGTAATCCCAATTTGGCTTGCATCAAATCCGCATACGTCTTGAGCATGGTTTCTTCATAGATTTCCGGAGCACCAAGGACATCCGCTTCTTCAAGTAAAGGAGAAAGGGCTTGGGCGATAGCACGAATATTCCAATAACCGATGTCAGGCTGGTTTTGAAAGGAGTACCGTCCCTGATGATCCGAATGGTTCGGGACGAATCCGGGATTAAAATCATCCATGAACCCGTATGGGCCATAGTCCAACGTTAAACCCAGAATGGACATATTGTCAGTATTCATCACTCCATGCGCCCACCCTACCGTTTGCCACTGCGCAATCATTCGCCCCGTTCGTCGAGCCACTTCGGCAAGAAGACGTGCATATCGCTGCGGATCATCGACAAGATACGGAAAGTGTTCGGCAATGACATGCTCTGCTAGAGTTTTCAAATGATCATGCTGGCGTCGATAAAAAAATACTTCGAAACTCCCGAACCGGACATGCGTCGGTGCCATCCGAATGAGCATCGCACCTGGTTCCGGTCGTTCCCGCAACACGCCTTCATTGCTGCTAATGAGGCACAACGACCGAGTGGTGGGAATCCCCAGACCATGCATCGCTTCACCACACAAATATTCCCGAATCGTCGATCGCAACACAGCGCGCCCATCCCCATCACGTGAAAAGCGCGTCAGACCAGCACCTTTGAGATGGAGATCCCATTTTTCGCCTCGTTCATTCCTGACTTCCCCCAGCAAGATGGCTCGTCCATCGCCTAGCTGCGGAACATAATGTCCAAACTGGTGGCCGGCATAGAGCATCGCAATGGGTTCACTGCCAGGGAGAGTCCGCTTGCTGCAAACATAGTCGGCAAACTCCGGCTGCTTGGCTTCATCGGGATCTAAATCAATCAAGGTGGCAGCGGCCGGGTTAAAACTCGCAAGATGTGGGGCATCAAAAGGTGTTGGATTCACCCGCTCAAAAAACACATCCGGTAACCGGGCGTAGGTATTGTCGAAGGCTAACGAGGTCAATTTACGCATGAAAGGATTATGGCGTACGGAACCTCAACCGGCAACTTGTCTTCAAGAATATGGGCCCAGAGGGGGGCAGGGTCTAACGGTGAGCCAAAGTTGGGGTCTCAGCGACCCGGATGGAAACGAGGTGGAAGCCTATGTCGACGCCGATGAAAAGATTTTGTAGGCTATTCCTGCTGCAGTGGTGACTCCCATTAAGACTCCAGCCTTGTGACAGACACACATACCGCACATAGCTCGACAAAAATACAGCATTCCATATTTGATTCAATCGTAGGTTTGCATTTGGATTGGGGAGGGCCGTACAACCCTCCCCAATTTCAATTATTCTAGGGGCGTGGTGAAATTTTCAGGCCAATCGCAAAAAAACGCACGAGAGAGCGCTAATATGGGCAGCGAGTGGGAATGTTCAAAAAAGCATGCCCTCGCGAAGGCGGTGGGTCCGTTATTTCACCCGCCCAATCCCGAGGGCGCCAAGACGCCCTTTTCCACGGGCAAGGCCGCAGCCCTTTTGACGCGCGGAGCGTACTCCCAGTACGTGAGCGCGAACGCCGCGAAGAGCGGCAAGTATGTGAGCCCGAAGGTCAGGCAAACTGGCAAGAACGCCGCTGTCTGATTTTTTCAACATTTCCCCTAGAACAGTTTCCCTAACCGAGCCAAACATCCACTCCAGCCCTCTTGATGTTTATCTCGTGCTTCCGCATTCGGGAACCGGTCATGGGTCAGCGTCATCTCCGTCTCATTTCCTTTTATTCGGAATTCCAGCGTGACCAACGTATCAATAGGCGGACCGGCTTTGGCATCACCGCATCCACCCCCTTCTTCCCAGGACCATGTAAACACCAGCTTCTCTGGGGCGTTCACTTCCTTATAGATTCCTACTGCGGTATGAATTTCTCCATTCGGGGCCTTCATCTGAAAGCGATACTTTCCCCCGATTCGAAGATCTACCTCAGCCAGGGGTACGGTGAATTCATCAGAGGGTCCGAACCATTGTTTTAACGCCTCCGGGCTTGTCCACGCGTTCCAGATTTTTTCGCGGCTCGCTTGGTAGGTTCTCGTGATGTGGAGGGTCGTGTTGCCGACTTCGGTCGTGTGAGCCATGGCAGAGTCTCCTTTGTTGGTAAGGATGGTGCCCCCTGAGAAAGGAATTTCTCTAGAGCATCCAATTGTTGGTGCCAAAACTGTTGGTGAACAGTAAACCAGTCTTGAGCTTCTTGAAGCGGAACTGGCTTGAGATGGCAGTGGTGTAGCCGCCCTTCCTTTTGTCTGGATAACAACCCTGCTTGTTCCAAAATACGGAGATGTTTCGAAATAGCTGGAAGTGATACGTGAAAAGGCTTGGCCAATTCTTTCACGGTTGTGCTACCGGCAGCCAATCGCTGCACGATCGCTCGACGGGTTGGATCAGCTAGCGCCGCGAAGGTACAATCAAGCGGATCCTGATAATAGTTAACCATATGGTTAACTATTATCAGGATCCCTTCTCTACGGTCAAGACCCTCTTACGAAACCGCCGTCGAATATGGGATAGTACGACCAATGCGGTTACTGACGATCTCCCTTGTCTTTGCTTTTCTGTTTTTCTGCGGTGCAGGCCCTCCTCCTTCGGTTCTGGCTGACGACTCTCAATCCGTTGCCTTTGACACCACACGCATGGTGAAGGAAATTCAGGTTCTGAGCAGCCCAGAATTTTCAGGACGCCAAACAGGGACCGACGGGGGGCTTGCCTCGGCAGCCTTCGTTGCCCAACGGTTCCGCGAATTGGGTTTGACCCCGGCTGGAAATATCGGTCTTGGCCCAGGCAAGAAACCTTGGGGTCAATCGGGCCCGGTCAATGTGACACAGATCCAGGAGCCCACTCTTTTAGAATTCACAGTCACTACTCCTGCGGGAAAATCCAATACCTTCACTCCCGAAGTAGGAACAGGGTTTCTTCCTGTGCTGGATTCTCCTTCCGTCCATGTCACTGCTCCCGTTGTCTTTGTCGGGTATGGCATTTCCGATCCCGCGCGCGGATGGGATGAATATGAGGGGGTGGATGTTCGTAATCGGGTTGTCCTGTTTTTGCGAGGCAAACCCTCTCATTATCCCAAACATATTCATCACACCGAAAAAGAGCGAATCGCGCGAGAGAAAGGGGCAGTGGCCTTCATCACGCTCACCGGACCGGTACTGAGTCCATATGCCGCCCGACGCGGAATGAGTTTTCAACCTCTGGCGTTTTATTCCAATGCGACAAATAAGCGACCACTCTCCGGTGTCTGGATCGATGGAAAAATCGGCACTGCGTTGTTCAAGTCCGAAGGGTTGGACTTAAGTGCGATTCAGGAA
Source organism: Nitrospirota bacterium (assembly GCA_035873215.1). GTDB lineage: Bacteria > Nitrospirota > Nitrospiria > Nitrospirales > UBA8639 > JAYWMS01. Next base: position 5,676 of record JAYWMS010000323.1, read on the forward strand.
ACGCTCAACAAAAACCCAACTATTCAGTCACGCATACTGAAGACGATCGTTCGTATGAGATGGGAAACTACATCCCGCTCTGGATCCTTCATGAATGTGCTTGGCATGATTCCGGGAAGCAACCCGGTGCGCCAACAAGAAACCATCATTATCGGGGCGCATCGAGATCACTTCGGCCAACAGGCAGGATTAATGTTTCCAGGAGCCGACGACAATGCTTCGGGTACCGCTTTGTTATTAGAGACCGCACGCATACTCATGAAAAGTGGCCCATCAAAACGGACGATTTTGTTCGCTTCATTTAGTGGAGAAGAACAAAACCTGTTAGGGTCCACATGGTATGTCCAACATCCGACGCGGCCATTGGTGAACACGATTGCCATGATTAACGTCGATCACGTTGGCATTGGCAATGGCCAACTCACCGTCGGCGTGACCCATTTGCCGAAAGACGTCGCAGGGCGTGCAGCCCATCGGGCAGGATTATCCGACAAAGTGAAACTCTACGGCTTCTTTCCGGGGGGAGATCATGTCCCTTTCGCCAACATGGACATTCCCACTATTGCAGTCGTGACTGCTGGCACACATCCACATTTCCATCAAACCTCTGATACTTTCGACACTATTCAACCCGAGAGGCTGAGAACCGCAGCCCAATTCGTCCTTGCCCTTACACAACAATTAGCCAATCCTAATTAATCAGTTTTTTAATCTGCGGCGTTGGGGGCGGCGGGGCCGCAGCACCGAATCCAACTTTTTGGCGAAGACTGTTTGAGCGTAGCGAGTTTCTGAGCCATCTTGATTCGGTGTGGAGGCGGAGGCACCCGGAGGGCCGCGCACGGGCGAGAATGGTTTTGGGCCCTTTTGTCGAAACAAAAGGGCCTCGTCGCGCGAGGACGAAACCCCGCATAAAAAATATGCCCACCCTACCTTACCTTGGAGATTTTATCGAAAGACAATTATTCACCCTTCTGACGTCGCCAAATGGTCGCCAGCAGCGGTCCGGTCACATTGTGCCATACACTAAAGATCGCCCCTGGAACAGCCGCCATTGGTCCGAAATGTGCGACCGCTAACGCGACAGCCAATCCAGAGTTTTGCATGCCAACTTCAATGGCAACGGTCCGTCCTTGCCTAAAGGTTACGCCCCTCCATCGAGAAGCCCAAAAACCAAGTGAAAGGCCCAAGGCATTGTGCGCCACAACTGCTAATACCACCATACTAGCCACATGCAATTGCTCTTGATTGAGTCCCACAATCACGCCCACTATCCATGCGATGATCAGCATCGACATAATCGGGAGCAGCCCCTCAAGAAACCACGAGCTCGGAGCCCAAGCACGT
>JAYWMS010000344.1:0-4414 GCA_035873215.1 Nitrospirota bacterium
GCCCGGGGTCTCAGATTGCCCGGGAACTGGGCATCAAACGCAATCAACTGTATAAGTGGCAATCCGAATTGAAAACCCGAGGGGCCGTCGCCTTTCCGGGATCCGGCATGCGCCGCAAGCCGAGCGATGACGTGAGCTGGCTGAAGCAGGAATTAGCGCGCATGACGGAGGAGCGGGATATTTTAAAAAAAGCCGCGGCGTACTTTGCCAGGGAACTCCAATGAAGTACGCCTTTATTCAGCAGCATCGACAGGAGTTCCGGGTGACGCGGCTGTGTCAGACGCTACACGTCAGTCGCAGTGGGTTTTATGCGTGGCACCGTCGCCCAGAGAGTAGCCGGGCGCAACAGAATCGCGACTTGCTCACCCACATGCACGTGCTGCATCAGCAAACGCGCGAAGCCTACGGGGCCCGGAAAATGTGGCATCTGTTGAAGCGGGAGGGGTATGACTGTGGACGGCATCGCGTCGCCCGCTTACGCCGCTTGGCGGGGATTGTCGCACGACGGCGCCGACGCTTTGTGCGGACAATCCAAGCCCGGCCCGAGAAAGTGTCCCTCCCCAATCAGCTCAATCGGGAATTCACGGTCGAGGAGAAAAACCGGGTGTGGGCCGCCGACCTTACCTACATTCCGACTCGGGCCGGCTGGTTGTATTTGGCCGTGCTCCTCGATCTCTATTCGCGACGGGTCGTCGGCTGGAGCATGAGTGAGCGGCAAACGACCACCCTGGTCGTGGAGGCCTGGCGCATGGCGTGGGAGCAACGCCGCCCGGCGGCGGGACTCCTTCATCACAGTGACCAAGGCAACCAGTATACGGCGAGTCTGTATCGCACGATGCTGACTCGTCGCGGGGTCGTGTTGAGCTTGAGTCGCAAGGGCAACTGCTATGACAATGCCGTGGTGGAAAGTTTTTTCAGTTCGCTGAAAAACGAGCTTACGCATGAGCGCTCGTTTCAGGATCGCACCGAAGCCCGACACGCGATCTTTGAGTATATCGAGGGCTTCTATAATCGGCAGCGCCTGCATCAAACCCTTGGTTACCGTAGCCCCGAGGAGTTTGAATGGCAGGCAAGTGACTCTTAACGTCGTGTCTGTTTTTTTAGGGCCACCTCAACCTGCCCCCAACCCAACCCAACCAGACCTGACCCCCAACCTGAAATCGTTCCCCCTTGGCAGGGTCTACCTCAAGTGTGTTCAAATCTGGAGCTGGGGTTGTATCAACTTCTGCCATATGTGAATCTCCTTTTAGGCAAATGAAACAGACGATCATAGGGTTCGCAATTCAATGACCTTAGCAGGGCCTAGTGTGGAGCAAGCAGAGGGGCAGTGTGATGTGTCTCGGTTGAAAAAATGGGGGAAGGAGCGATTCTAACGTCACAAAGATATGAATGGAAGGTGTTCCCTCCCATTTTAAAATTTAAAAGAAACAGGGGTCGCTAGGCTTCATGGGTTTTGGCAGAGGCTTGGCTCAATTGGTAGATTTCCTTTAATTCTTTTTTTGTGAGATTCCGCCATTGACCTACTGGTATATCCAGTGAGATATTCATAATTCTTACTCGTTTCAATTGCATGACTCGAAAATCCAGGGCCTCACACATTCTGCGAATCTGACGGTTCAAGCCTTGCGTGAGAATAATCTTGAACGTGAACTTATTGAGCTGCTTCACTTCACATTCTCGTGTGACGGTATCGAGAATCGAGACGCCATTCTTCATGTGTTCAACAAATGCTTTGGTGACAGGTTTGTTGACGGTGACAATATATTCCTTTTCATGGTGATTTCTCGCCCTGAGAATTTTGTTGACGATATCACCGTCATTAGTCAGGAAGATCAGGCCTTCACTGGGTTTGTCTAATCGCCCAATCGGGAAGATACGTTTTGGGTAATTGATAAAGTCGATGATGTTGTTCTTTTCAACTTTGGTATTCGTCGTACAGACAATGCCGACTGGCTTATTGAACGCGATATACACAAAGTCTTTTTGAGGGGTAGAGATCAACTTACCGTCCACACGTATTTCATCGCCCTCGCTGATTTTCGTGCCCATTTCTGGCACCGCACCATTGATAGTGACTCGGCCTTTCTCAATCAACTTGTCCGCAGCCCTCCGCGAGCAATAGCCCACCTCGCTGAGGTACTTGTTGATTCTTGTGGGAGATGCGTCGTTCATTGGGAGGAGTTCATAATTAATGGATGTCTAAGAAAGATGAACGAATCGTAACCAGTCAACCAAAGTTTTGACGCGTGATCCCTAACATTATTGTGGAGTATCCCATGGTGGTTGTGGTTTTAACTTCTCCACAACAAAATCCAAAAACACTCGTACTTTAGCGGGAAGATGTTGACGACTGGGATAGGTGACATAGATCCCATCGGTGATCGAGGTGAAATTGGCCAGCACCACCTTTAAGCGACCGGCTTTTAAATCCGCCATCGTGCCTGGTTGAGGGAGCAGTGCGATCCCTAGGCCAGATATGGTGGCTTGACGCGCAAAGTACACCGTGTTGACCGCGATTCGCCCTTTCACATTTACGGCCTTCGGGGCACCAGTTTTCCCTTTCAAGGAAAAGGGATCAAGCCTATTTACTAATCTATTGAGGGCATTTTGCATGGCTTCATGCTTAGGCCAACCCGCATTGAGTAGGCTCGTGCGTTTTATCAGGTCAATGACATTCAACCCGTACGTGTTCCTCACCGTTTTGGGTGAAGGGATCTGCTGCGGTTGCACCGGGGTGCCTCTCCGCCAATGTCTTGCCTAGAGCGTTGGTTCGGGTCAATTGGTTTCATGAGGGGGATGTTTCCCAGGCTTTCAGCTTTATCCAGGTCAACTCATGCTTGTTGTGAAAAAGGTGAAGCACTTGGCTATGGGGAATGGCTGCAAATTTTTGGGCTATGTGGTAATCGCTGTCCCCCTGAAACTTCAGGGTGCAAATAAAGTTATCGCATATGCCTGATTCGACCCACATCGTGACCCAGTCGAAAAGTTTTTCGGGATAACATACGAGGTCGCTGAAGAGCCAGTCGGTTTTTTCTCGAGTCTCTTTGAACTTTTCTGGACTGAGGGAAAAGGCATCTCCTTTTTGAAAAGAGACTCCCGGCATTTCAGCTATTCTTTTGTCTAACAACGATCGGTCAACGCTTAATACTTCAGCGCCCAATTGTGCCAGGACCCAGGTCCACCCTCCTGGGCTTGCTCCGACATCTATGCAAAACTGGCCAGAGTTGGGATGTTGCTGGATAGCCGTCAGTGCTTCCCATAACTTCAGGTACGCCCGGTTCGGTGGGTTTTTCTTATCCTCCGCAAACTGTATTTCTCCATTTGGAAATGCACTCGAACAGTCGCTGGCGGCCAATAGAGTCTCTCGATCCAGAAGAGTCCACGACCCCAGAGGGGACTGAGGTAGCCGCGTTGGAAAATGTAGAGGCTTTGCAGAGACATAAGGAAGTTGTTCCTGAATCAGTTGGCCCCGTCGATGCAAGTGAAAAGAGTACAGGCTCCAGTTTCTTTGGAGGGATTTGAGTTTTTGGGCTGCGTCTGAAATCGACTGTATGGGTATTAAGATGGGATTGCGCCAACAATTCTGCGTCCACAAGGGAGGTTGTTCAGGAACACGATCCGTCACAATCAACCGTCCATGCTGGGATTGAATACCCTCAAGCTCGTTGGCTAGTTGATCCTGAAATCCTTCTGGAGCCAGATAGGCATATTGTATTTTTGCTGGCATTGAGTGTGCTTATACCTGTCGTCGAAAAATGTTGAATGACTGATTCGATGATCCTTCACCTCGGAGAGGTCCAACGTCATATTGCTAGCGATATCTGTGGGTGGAGGCCATGCTAGCAGACCTGATTGTTCGGCGTAAGGGAATGGAGTAAATCTTTTGTTGAGTGTTTGGCGTAGTGGCATCATATAAGGATAAGGGGTCGAATCTTTGGTTGACTAAATAGCCCAGTTGCAGACTCTGATTTGAACCGGAAGGGTCCAGGAAATCCCCACATTGAGCAACAAGTAGTTGCGGAGGAAGGGGTGAGGGTATACACCGACACGCTCAACTAAAGACTTGCCCCCTACTCATTGCATCCATTACAACATATGAAGGGCCGGTTCAGGCCATATTTGAATCAGGATCAACACGAATCTCCACTTTTTTATTGACGAAGAAGGTTACCAGCATGGATCACAACGCAACGCCTTTAGTTGAGGAAGAGCCGTTTGGATTTCGAGACGTTGAAATTTCTCACGAGCCCATTGAGCTCTATAAAATATTGAAATTTGAAAATATGGTCGGCAGTGGTGGCGAAGCGAAGGCTGCGGTCGCTGCAGGGCACGTCTTACTCAATGGGAATGTCGAGACTCAAAAGCGCAAGAAAATCATGGCCGGTGATACAATAGAGTTCGGTGAAGAGATCGG
>JAYWMS010000365.1:0-15888 GCA_035873215.1 Nitrospirota bacterium
CCCTCCTCCATCGAAACCGATTCCGATATATTGGACTCGAAATAGATGTCGGCATAGTCCACATCTTTGGTTTTGACTCGACCCAGAGCTTGTTGGATTTCGTTTTGCTGTATGGAAAAATGCGTGGGATCAACGAGGGTAGGATTTACTGATTGAGGCACCAGAGACTCCATTGTAGAAGGATAACACCACCGCAATGGAGTATAGCCAAAGGATAAAATTGGCGCAACGAAAGCACCCGGCTCCCTTTTGTGGCATTTATAGTCGAGCGCGCTGTGATGGTCCTGCGCTCATATGTTTAGGTAGAAACTCATCGGTGTCATGGAGAACCCTCTTTCACGATTGACAAGAGCTGATATCCCAATTATCCTACCTAAGGAATTCTCATTCCCTCATTCGAGGGATGTCACTATCGTTCCCAAGCGGATTTTCATGAACAACCCTCAATCGGCACAAGCCATCGCAGATCTCCCTGATGAGGATCTTCTCTCTCAGTTGGATCCCGATGTCCTCCCACGCCATATCGCCATCATCATGGATGGCAATGGTCGGTGGGCGAAACGCCAAGGCCTTCCTCGGATGGCCGGTCATCGTGAGGGCTTGACCTCACTGCGCCAAGTGCTGGACACCTGTTATGAGCTCGACATTCCCATTCTGACCATTTACGCGTTTTCTCAAGAAAACTGGAATCGCCCTGAGCAGGAAATCGATATACTCATGGCCTTGCTTGAAGAATTTTTACATCAAGAGCGTCAGACGTTCCAAGACCGTCAGATGCGTTTTCTGCCAATCGGTCGCCTGCAGGCGCTACCTCCCTCAGCCCAAGCACTGGTTCATGAGATCGAGGCGGAAACGAAACACTTTACCAAGCAGGTACTCTGCGTGGCATTAAGCTATGGGGGACGATCAGAAATTATCGACGCCATCAATCATCTCATACAGGATGTACAAGCTCAGAGGGTTTCGACACCGGTCACCGAAACCATATTCGAGGATTACCTCACTACCGCCCACCTGCCAGACCCTGACCTCTTGATCAGAACCAGTGGAGAAGCCCGCATCAGCAACTTTCTCCTTTGGCAAATTGCCTACGCAGAATTGTACTTCACGCAAACATTATGGCCGGAATTTCGACGGCGCGAAGTCCTCATGGCTCTGTTAGATTTTCAGAAACGCGAGAGACGTTTTGGCCGTGTCACCCAGACTGTCTCTCATCAGAGCAAACTGTGAAACCGGACATGGCTGCTCCCCAGCCATCTAACCATTCATCCCCCACTTCGACTAAACCGCCACAAAAATCTGCCTACGGTCTCGATCACCGACGAATCTATCCCGCACTGGTCTTCATTCCTCTCTTTTACTTGTTGACTCGCCATGGACAATCGATTCTTTTTTTCTCCTTTGTTTCTTTGGTTACCATCTTTGCCCTATGGGAATTCTATTCGTTGCAATTCAAACCGGCCCAGAACAAATCAGGATTCATCGTTGGAATTGGCGGAGCCATGATTCTTCTGATTTCGATGCAGTGGCCCAACCTCCTCCGTTTTGAAACGGCCCTAGCCATAACTCTTTTCAGTATGCTGATGTACCAAGTCATGCTGGCACCACAACCCCTTCAGAGGAACTATGAGCTTCCTGTTTTGTTCTTTGGTCTCCTATACGTGGCCTTTCCCCTTGGACATCTCTTGTTACTCCGTCAGCTTCCCTTTGGAGCCTTTCTCATCTTTTTCGTGTTATTAGTCAGTTGGGCAGGAGATGCCGCTGCCTACTATGCCGGGAAATGTCTCGGCTCGCATCCCATTGCCCCTGTTCTCAGTCCCCAAAAAACGGTCGAAGGATTTGTGGGAGGGCTGCTTGTCGCCCCGCTTGTTGCCTGGTTAAGTCAGATTTGGTTCTTACCTATCCTCTCGCTACTGGATTGTGTTGTTTTGGGTTTACTATTGACAGGTATCGGGTTGGTTGGAGATTTGGCAGAATCAGCTTTTAAGCGCCAAGCCGGGGTAAAGGACTCCGGTGGTCTGATTCCTGGTCATGGTGGCATGTTGGATCGTGTCGACAGCCTTTTGCTTACTATTCCCACCTTTTATTATTATATTCTCCTGGTCAAAGACCATCAGACGTTGTATTCTTAACACGAAGGTCGTTTATGAAAAAAATCATTTTGCTGGGGTCTACCGGCTCGATCGGTGACAGCACCCTCGACATCATCGCCAAATTTCCAGATCAGTTTTCCGTTTTAGGGTTAGCCGCCGGAACAAGCGATTCCAAGCTGGAAGAACAAATTCGAGCATTTCGCCCAGCCGTCGTGGCACTTTCGGACCATCAAGCTGCCAAACGCCTGCGTGATCGTCTACACGATTTCCCTGTTGAAATACTGGAAGGGCCGGAAGGGGTCACGGATGTCGCCTGTCACCCCGACAGTGACCTGGTCATCTCGGCAATTGTCGGTGGGGCCGGGCTGATCCCTACTCTTGCGGCCATTCGGTGCGGACGAAGAGTCGCCCTTGCAAATAAGGAACCGATGGTCATGGCCGGGCAACTCATGCAGGAAGAAGCCCAACGCCAAGGAATTCCCATTTTTCCGATTGACAGCGAACACAGCGCGGTTTTCCAATCCTTGGAAGGACATCGCCGAGAGGATGTTCGTCGTATTATTTTGACCGCATCTGGTGGACCATTTTGGGACTATTCCTTGGCCGACATGGCTAAGGCCTCACGGGAACAAGCCCTTCAGCATCCGAACTGGAAAATGGGAGCCAAGATTACGATTGATTCGGCAACCATGATGAACAAAGGCCTAGAAGTTATTGAAGCCCGTTGGCTTTTTGACTGCCCACCAGCTCAACTCGATATTCTTGTCCACCGAGAAAGTATTATTCATTCCTTGGTTGAATACCGTGATGGTTCAGTCATGGCCCAATTGGGTCTCCCAGATATGCGGACGCCTATCTCGTATGCCATGAATTATCCAGAACGCATTCCTCTGGATCCACCACCACTGAACCTGGGAACGTTCCGTCAGCTCACATTTTTCGAACCGGATTTTGAACGCTTTCCATGCTTGACCTTGGCTTATGATGCACTTCGACAAGGTGGTACCATGCCTGCCGTACTCAATGCAGCCAATGAAGTCGCTGTCGATGCCTTTCTGAATAATGGGATGGGATTTTTGGAAATCAGTCAAGTCATTAAGCAAACGATGGACGCGACGACCCCTCAACCTTTAACATCAATAGAAGATGCCTTAGAAGCAGACAGATGGGCACGAGAAAAAGCCTCGGCATACGTTCATAGCCTCGCACGATAAGACACAGGCGCTTAGGAGCTACATTTTGCCAATATTTACGTCTATTTCCCCTGATGTCATATACCTATTCGCACAAAAGTTGTGGTGGTTTCTGGTTGTCCTCGGTGTGCTGGTCACCTTCCACGAATTCGGGCATTTTATCGTAGCACGATGGGCCGGTGTGCGGGTTTTGAAGTTTTCTCTAGGTTTTGGACCAACGTTGTTGAGTCGCCAAGTTGGGGACACCGAATACCTGGTTTCGGCCATTCCCCTCGGTGGGTACGTCAAGATGTTCGGAGAAGACACGAACGAACCCATCACTCCTGCCGAGCAGGAACAATCCTTTTCACATAAGTCTTTATGGAAACGGAGTCTGATTGTCGCCGCGGGTCCGGGGTTTAATTTTCTTCTTAGCTATCTCATTTTTACCAGTTGGCTAGCTTTGGGTTATCCTCTGCCCGTTCCAACTTTTGAAGAAATCATCCCAACGATTGATGCGATGAGACCTGATTCTCCGGCTGCGGTCGGTGGTCTTCAAGTCGGAGATCGCATTGTTCGTGTGAATGACAAAGAAATCACGACGCAACAAGATCTTTACGCAGCCATCTCAGAAAGCGCCGGACGGTCGGTCACTATCGAGGTGGCTCGTGCCGGTCAATACAAGACGTTTGTGATCACGCCTGAAGTATCCAATCTCGAAAATCATAAAAACCAAGAGGCTCCGGTTTATGTCATCGGTATTGAAGAAACTGCCCCCATGGTCAATTCTGTCAAGCCGGATTCTCCGGCTGAGTACGCGGGGCTTCAGAACAACGATCGCATCATTGAAATCGAAGGAGAACCGATTCATACATGGTCCCAGATGACGAAGATTGTCCGGAATCATCCCGACCAACCGCTGACCCTTCGTGTCTTGCGGGAAGGAACTGTGATCAGTCTCACCGTCACGCCTGAACGGTTCGAAATTTCTGAAGATGGAGTCACCCGTGAAATTGGCCAATTAGGAATCATGAGGCATGGCCGCTCAGTTGCCCGTGCATCCACCCCTTTTGATGCACTATGGCAGGGAGTCGAAGCAACCTGGAGTTGGTCTGAGCTGACGGTCGTCGGCATCTACAAAATTATCACGGGAGAGATTTCATCCAACAATTTAGGCGGACCGATCATGATCGCGACTGTTTCGGGCACGGCCGCGGAAAACGGTATGACCGATGTCGTCTTTCTTGTCGCGATCCTGAGTATCAATTTGGGGATACTCAATCTTTTACCCATCCCCATTTTAGACGGTGGCCATCTTTTCTTTTTTGCCTGCGAGGGGATCCTGCGCCGCCCGGTGGGTGAACGGCAACGAGAGTTCGCTCAACAAGTGGGGATCGTGTTACTCTTTAGCCTTATGATCTTTGCATTTTTTAATGATATCCAACGGCTACTTCAATAATAGTCCTTGAAATCCCTTATAAAATCCTTCCATCAACTCCCCAGCCTTGCTACACTTTGCATACCAAAGACTGAAACACCTTAAATAGACATCTCATCTCAATCTCGAACAGGACAGTTTCCCTATGCGCACGTCACAAACGCTCATTCCCACCCTTCGTGAAGATCCAGGTGAGGCAGAAATTGTAAGCCATCGTCTCATGTTGCGAGCCGGAATGATTCGCAGAGTTGCCGCAGGCATCTATACGTACTTGCCAATAGGCCTACGTGTACTCCGAAAAATTGAACGCATTATTCGTGAAGAAATGAATCGCGCAGGCGCCCAGGAGGTGTTGATGCCTATCCTGGCACCGGCGGAACTCTGGGAGGAAACCGGGCGATGGGGATTTTATGGTAAAGAATTACTGCGTTGCCAAGACCGGCATGAACGAAATTTTTGTTTTGGTCCAACCCACGAAGAAGTGATTACCGATTTGATTCGTCGGGAAGTTCGTTCATACCGGCAACTACCCCTCAATTGCTATCAGATTCAAACAAAATTTCGTGATGAGATTCGCCCCCGCTTCGGCTTGATGCGGGGTCGAGAATTTCTTATGAAGGATGCGTACAGTTTTGATCGTGACGAAGAGAGCGCACGCGTGTCCTATCAAAAAATGTATCACGCCTATGAACAAATCTTCACACGATGCGGACTCACTTTCCGTGCCGTGGAAGCGGATACCGGTTTAATTGGCGGCAACATGTCTCACGAATTCATGGTTTTAGCTGATACGGGTGAAGAAACCATCCTTTATGAAGAAACAGGGACCTACGCTGCTAATGTGGAACAAGCTGAGGTTCTTCCACCCATCAAGACCTCGAATGAACCCCCTCTGCCCCTCGAACAGGTTCACACACCCAACACCAAAACAGTCGATGAAGTGTGTCAATACTTGAAAATGACTCCGGATAGGTTGGTGAAGACGCTCCTCTACCAAACAGACAAAGAGGAAACGGTGGCGATCCTTATTCGGGGAGACCATGAAGCCAACGATATTAAGATCAAGAAGCATCTGGGCGTCACAGACCTTACTCTCGCCTCACCAGAGACCGTTATGGCCATTTCGTCTGCACCCGTCGGGTTTGCCGGACCTGTGGGACTGAGTGGCATCAGGATTCTTGCGGACCACGCTGTTTCCGAAATGACCAACTTCGTGGTTGGCGGAAATGCAGCGGACATGCATTTGATCAATGTCAATTGGACACGTGATGTACAGGTTGAATCGGTGGCTGACCTGCGTCAGGCAAAGGCTGGAGATCTATCTCCGAAAGGAAACGGGCTTCTGTCGGCCACAAAAGGCATTGAAGTCGGCCATGTCTTTCTCCTAGGCACAAAATACTCTAAGGCCATGAAAGCTACCTTTTTGGATCAGCAGGGAAAGGACACTCTTGCTGTGATGGGGTGTTATGGTATTGGTGTCAGTCGAACGGCTGCAGCCACCATCGAACAACACCACGATGCCAAAGGGATGATCTGGCCGATCCCGATTGCCCCCTTCCACATCCACCTCCTTCCGGTCACCGCGTCGGACCACGTTCGACAAACGGCACAGACACTCTATGATACGTTGTCGGGATCAGGCATTGAAGTGCTCTGGGATGATCGAAATGAACGTGCGGGAGTGAAATTTAATGACGCGGATCTCATCGGAGCTCCGTTCCAATTGACCATTGGTGATAAAGGTTTGGCAAAAGGTTTTGTGGAAGTGAAACGACGGAGTACCGGAGAAGTCGCGCAAATCGAGCCGGAACACATCGCAAGCTATTTTCAAGAACACCTTGGATCGTACCTTTGACTCAATTCTGATGCATTGACAAGAGAAAGAAGTGAATGCTATTTTTCATCGGTTAAGCATGAGACTCTGCAAATTGACTGAAAACTACGTATGATTACGCAAATGAACGTGCGGGGGCTTCTTTTCGACCCCTACAATAATGCCTATATTGTCATCTTGCGGGATGAGGAAAACGCAGACATGCTCCCGATTTGGGTTGGGAAATCCGAGGCCAGTGCGATTAGTTTCGCTCTTGAAAGCATTTCTCCTCCGAGACCCATGACACATGATTTGATGAAGGCAATTCTTGAGAATGTCGATGCCAAGGTCCTCAGTGCGGTTGTCACTGATTTAAAAGACAATACCTATTTTGCAAAAATTCATCTCTGGCATGGCGACTCAGAATATTCGATTGATTCACGACCCAGCGATGCGATCGCCTTAGCACTTCGATCCGAAGCTCCCATTTTTACGACTGATGAGGTGCTGCGCAAACAGAATTCCGAGGAACTCGAACGGTGGTTGGAAAATCTGAAGCCGGAAGATTTTGGAAAATTTGAATCCTAAATTCCCATACCTTCAAGGCCGCGGTTTTTTAACAAGTTCCACCACGCAAACTTGCGCAGCCATCACCCTACGTTCAGCAACCTATTATGGCGCAATCTGCAGGGAATGCTCAGCGAGCATAGGGGGTGTTAAAACATGAACGTTGAACAAAATACAGATCTCGTGCCCTTAAAAGTTCACGGAGTGTTGGTTGATCCCAATACGGATACGCAGATTGTCATCTTGCGTGATGACAACAATGCTGATGTCCTCCCTATTTGGGTCGGAACGGCTGAAGGCACATCCATTCGACTGGCTCTTGAAGGGATGGTTCCACCGAGACCAATGAGTCATGATCTCATTGCCAGCATGACGGACCATCTCGGGGTCAAAGTTTCACATGTCGTAGTCACCGATGTGAAAAATAATACCTACTACGCTACGATCCATCTGACCTCAAACGACGTGGAACGAACCGTAGACTCGCGACCTAGTGACGCTATTGCCTTGGCCCTCCGAAGCAGATGCCCAATCTATGTCACGACGGATGTCCTGAAACGCCGTGGTGGAGAAAATTTAGAAGCATGGCTGGCAAAACTTGATCCGCAACAATTTGGTCAACCAGAAACCGAAAATCCGTGATACCCCGTTGACGAGGAGACAATATCGATGAAAACTTTTCAGGCTAAACCTCTAGAAGTCACGAGGAAGTGGCATGTCGTGGACGCAAAAGGAGAAGTCTTAGGACGACTGGCAACACATGTTGCCTCCATCCTGAGGGGAAAACATAAACCTATCTTTACTCCTCATGTTGACACAGGAGATCATGTGATCGTGGTCAATGCACAGGATATCCGGTTAACGGGGAAAAAGCTGAAGAACAAAATCTACCACCATCATACGGGGTATCCCGGTGGTCTTAAATCAATCAGTGCGGAGCATCTTTTACAGAAAAAACCTACGGAGGTGGTTTCAAAAGCCATTCGTGGTATGCTCCCCAAGACAACCCTCGGCAAGCACATGGCGAAGAAACTCCGTGTGTACCCAGGGCCTGATCATCCACATGCCGCCCAACAACCAGAGGCATTAGCATAGAGCCATCATAGCTTGCCCTAAGGCAAGCTTGGCAATGAACCAATTTTTTTCGCAAAGAAAGGTACTTGAATGGCAGCTTCTCAACGTCAATATGCCACCGGGAAACGAAAAAATGCGATTGCTCGGGCTTGGATGGAACCTGGATCCGGAGAAATTACTATCAATGGGAGAGAGTTGCCCCATTATTTCACATTGCTTCCCCACCAGGTGCGAGTCAACGCCCCCTTTCAGGTAACTAATACCAGCGGGCAATTTCGTGTCAAAGCCACTGTTTCCGGAGGCGGGGTGTCCGGGCAGGCTGGAGCCATGCGGCATGCGATCGCCAAGGCCTTAGTTGAGGTAAATCCAGATTTTCGGCCTTCGCTTAAGAAGGAAGGATTTTTAACCAGAGATTCTAGGGTCAAAGAACGCAAAAAATATGGACAGAAAGGCGCACGGGCTCGGTTTCAATATTCTAAGCGCTAGTTGCCTCAACTACCAATGTGCTAGAAAAGGGAAGGCGACCTGCCTTCCCTTTTTTTATGTATTGGGGAACCGACAATCATGCGTGTCACATCTATGAAAAACAATCGTCTTAACGTTGCCGTACTCGGTGGTAGCGGGTATACGGGTGGAGAACTTCTTCGCCTCCTCACTCAGCATCCTCGCGTGCAGATCACGATGGTGACGGCAGACAAGTCTGTAGGGTTACCCGTCAACCAAGTCTTTCCGCATCTTGAATCCTTTTGTGGGTTGACTTTTGAATCAATTGATCTGGAACGAATTACCCGACAATCGGACCTTGTGTTCATGGCTCTTCCTCATACACGGTCCATGGAACTCGTGGCTCAATTTTATAAGGAAAAGAAACCAGTTATTGATCTGAGCGCGGATTACCGACTCCATGATCCTCAGGTCTATGAACGGTGGTACCAAACAGCTCACACCCATGCTGTGCTTCTCAAAAAAGCCGTGTATGGCCTGCCGGAACTCCATCGATCGCGAATGGCCAAAGCTAGACTCATCGCGGTTCCGGGCTGTTATCCCACCGCGGCAATATTGCAACTTGCCCCCCTTGTGGCAAAGGGGTTGGTTCGGCTGGACAGTATCGTCATTGACGCCAAATCAGGGATCTCCGGTGCGGGTCGAAGTCCGGCATTGTCCTATCATTTTCCCGAAGCCCATGAATCCCTTATGGCCTACAAAATTGGTGCGCATCGGCATACCCCGGAAATTGAACAAGAGTTGAATGGGTTGGTCCCTCGAACCATTCGAAAACAATCTCCATCCGCCTTTCAGCTGCTTTTTAGCCCTCATTTGGTTCCCATGAACCGTGGGATCTTGAGCACGGCCTATGCCAGACTCAACAAACCACTTCAAACCACAGAAATTCAAAACGTCTATCGCTCCTTTTATAAAGGTGAACGCTTTATTCGGTTACGAACAGATTCTACCTCTATCAGCCCCAATCATGTTCGAGGATCCAATTTTTGCGACATGGCCGTATTCGCAGACCCGCGAACACATTCCGTCATCACCGTGTCGGCCATAGACAACTTGGTGAAGGGGGCAGCTGGGCAAGCGGTCCAAGCCATGAACATTCTCATGGGATTCCCTGAAGAGACCGGGCTATCCTCTCCGGCCGCCTTTCCGTAAATTTCATTCCCAGACATGTTGCATTCACGAACCTTATTGTAAGAGATCGACTCACTGATGCCACATAGAAAAGTACGTGGTGGGGTTACAGCCGCCAAAGGATTTCTCGCTGCCGGCATACACTCCGGCATCAAACCTGCTCCGTTTCTGGACTTGGCTCTTCTGGTATCAGAACGGCCCGGGCCCATTGCAGGGTCGTTAACGAAAAACCGCGTGAAAGCCGCGCCGATCATCCTGACTCGACAGCAACTGAAAACTCAGAAAGGACAGGCGGTCATCATTAATAGTGGAAATGCCAATGCCTTTACCGGATCCCAAGGCTTGGCTGATGCCAAAGCCATGGCTCAAGCGGTATCCTCGACACTCCAAATCCCCACGCCCTTGGTGTACGTCGGGTCAACGGGGATCATCGGTCATCCCCTCCCCATCACTCGTATTCAACGAGCCGTGCCTCCCCTCACAACCAGACTCCGAAAATCAGGCCATCTGAAAGCGGCCCAGGCAATCATGACCACGGATACGTATCCCAAAGAGATCGCCCTTCAATCCAGGATCGGTCGTCGCCTTGTGACCATTGGTGGAATGGCAAAGGGTTCAGGGATGATTCACCCGAATATGGCGACGATGTTGGCATATCTCACGACCGACGCAGCCATTACACCTCAAGCTTTGAATCTGGCGCTTCAGGCGTCTGTTCAGGAATCATTTAATTGTATTACGGTTGATGGAGATACCAGTACGAACGATGCGGTCTTGTGTTTAGCGAATGGTATGGCCAGCAATCCGGTCATTCGTCCACACACGACACACTGGAACGCCTTTCAGGATCTCTTGGCAGACGTATGTATTGCTTTGGCTCTTCAGATTTGCCGAGATGGAGAAGGCTGCACCAAACTCGTGGAGATCCTTGTTCGCGGTACGAAAACTACGCAAGCAGCCAAAAAAATCGCAGAGACTATCGCGACCTCATTGTTGGTCAAAACTGCACTATTTGGTGAAGATCCCAATTGGGGACGAATTATGGCCGCTGCAGGGCGTGCAGGAGTTTCGTTTAAATCAGAGCATGTCGACCTGGCCTTTGATGACGTATATGTGGTCAAAGCCGGACAACGAATCGGTGATCATTCTGATCATCAAGCCAAGCGCATCATGCGTCAAAAGACGTTTTCCATCACGGTTTCATTGGGTACGCACCAAGGTTCGCACAGGCTTTGGACCACAGATCTGTCGTATGAATATGTCAAGATCAATGCCTCCTATACAACCTAGCATGATATTGAAAAAATTAGCCTCTGACGTTTTTCGTGGACATCATCCAAGGCTGTCCTGATTAACAATACCTCAATCTGAGTTGGGATATTTCTCCAACGTGTCACCGGTCACTCATCACGGATTCCCAAATTGACTTTCTGGACAGGCCCTTTTGAACCGCATGCCTCGCAACTGGCATTTTAGGCATTTGGCATTGTATGGAGGTTGTACGGCTTCTGAGAAATGTTGAGTTTTTCAAAATCCTCCCGGCATCCAAAGGATTTAATTGAAAGAACCATTTCGCCCTTTCCTTGAGTCATAATTTCCTCGCATGACAGCCTGGTTTATAAGAGATTCGCCGCGAGTCGCCTCCCCATGACCCAACCCCAGTTAGCCTCGTTTCCTCCCATATTCGATTTTACCCTTTTCTCACAACCATGATCTAGATCACGGAACTCCGGATGGGCCTACTCTATAATTACAGACTTGGTATACCATCAACATTGAGTGATACATTATATGCGCGCCTTGTGGAACCACATCACGAAAGTCTCGATTTTCTTCCGATTAGCCCTCGGCTACCTTACGATCATCGGACTGGTGATCGGCGTCAATTGGTATATTCTCAATCAATTGCGAACGCTCTCGGATCTCGGAACGGAACTTGTCTCCTATTCCTACCCAGCCGTTGAAACATCCAAACGACTCCTGGCCAGTTTGCTTGTTCAGCTGAAAAGTGACAAGCAATATCTCGTACTGCGCGATACGGGACTCTTGAAAGATTTTTTGCAAGAGGCCAATCAGTTCAGTAAAACGGTTGACTCGTTGAGCCATCAAGAACATTCAGAAGAGGGGCAACGTCTCTTGAAGCACATCCACCAGACCCACGAACAGCTGCAGACCTTGTTCTTGAATAAAGGTGTAGAACGAGCCGGCCGAGTCACGCATTCACTCGACCAATATGAACAAGAACGTGACGGCCTGATTGACCAAGTGACTAAGACCATTCAGGCCTATATTACCTTACACGAAGAACATATTAGTGCCATTCTGACGAACTCCCACGAGCGAGCTAAACAAGCAGAAAACATCACTCGCCAACTCATGATGGCCGCCGTCCTGCTCGGAGTCGGCTTGGCGGCTATTGCCACGTATAGCATTCTTCGCCCGCTACGACAGGTCCAAACTCAGATTCGGCAAATTGGTCAGGGACAATTTTCTGCCTCGGTTCAAGGGGAAGTACCCAAGGAATTGCGGGAACTCGTCGAGACGGTGAATTGGATGGGAGCCCAATTACAAGCTCTCGATCAACTGAAAGCAGAGTTTTTGGCCAATGTCTCCCATGAACTTCGTACTCCGCTCACATCTATTCGCGAAGGCACACAGCTGATGTTGGACCAAGTTCCTGGTCCCCTCACGGCTGAACAACAACAAACTCTCGTGATTCTGTTAGAAAGCAGCCATCGCCTCAGCAAACTTATTGCTAGTCTCTTGGATTTATCGAAAATGGAAGCCAACATGATGGCATTCCAGTTTTCTCAAACCGACCTACCACAACTCATTCAACAGTCGTTAAGTAAGGTACAACTCCTTGCTGATCGGAAGGACATTCAGCTCCTCTTTGACAATGACACACCACCTGATCAACGGCACAACGTGGACGCGATGCGAATTGATCAAGTCCTCGACAACCTGCTGTCCAATGCGCTGAAGTTTGGTACAGACGGTACGACGATTCGTATCCATCTGTTCCTCGATCACCAAATGGAGACTGCCTGTCTTTCTGTGGAAGATACCGGGCCCGGCATTCCACCAGAAGACCTCCCACATATATTCGAACGCTTTTATCAAGGGAAAAGTCCAGATGGACTGGTTCGATTCGGCAGCGGAATTGGGTTGGCACTCGCAAAAAAAGTCATAGAAGCTCACGGTGGTAAAATTTGGGCTCAGAGTGAATTGGGAAAAGGCACGACGATCTTTTGTGCCCTGCCGACCACATGCCAGAAAGAATTAGTATCATGAACCGGTGCTCTTGCCATGACCGAACAATTCTTCGCCACTGGAAATCATTGGTCATTTTCACCGCTGGTCTTCTCACGGGATGCCAAGAATTGGGATTACCATCTCCACTGTCCGACAGAAGCCAGATTGAAACACGACACACTCTTGACACCATCTTTACTCCTACACCCCAAAATACCCCCTATCTTGCCACCCTCGGGAAGGAAGCAAAAAAACAGTTGACGAACTGCCAACCAACGCGAGAGTGCGATTCCGCTCATTTCATTCGTGCTCTCGCGCTATTACAGGAAAACAGAGTTCGCGCCCTTCATCATTTTCAGAAAGTTGCTGTATCTTCCATCGATAGTCCCCTTGCTCGATCAAGTCGAGTGTGGATCTGGATTCTCGGTGAAACCAACCCATCGAACACCTCTGCAGCTCCTAGGACAAACCTTACTCAAGGTTTGATTCAAGCTTTGGTCACGAAAGACTTGGCTCTAGGTCGCCAACCGCAGTTTCATTCTCCATCTGAACAAAAGTCCCAAACGCCTCAGAATCAGATTCAGATTCGCTATGACATCAAAATTAAAGCCTTAACCGAACAGGTACAAGGGTTGGCTCACGATGTCGCCTCATTCAGCAATCAATCATCAGCCATCAAAAGTCTTCGGAAGGAACTGGATGCGCGTGATAAGAAAGTTGAAGAACTGTCACTGCAGCTGGATGCCTTACGTCGAATTGATCAGGAGCTAAAAGAGAAATCCACGCCAACTCGACTATCTGACACCTTCATGCCAACAAAGGACGAACGTGCCTCCACTCCTTAACCATATAGCCACATCAGACCGCATTCTCGTCGTGGACGATGATGAAGGGTTACTAACACTTCTCAAGATGCGGTTGTCTTCACTTGGGTATGAGGTGACAACCTGCCAAAACGGTCATTCCGCATTAGCCGGTGCGACGGAAGCCGCTTTCGACTTCGCTATTCTTGATGTCAGATTGCCAGATATGGATGGGATCCAACTGATGGAACAATTGTTACAACAATATCCGACCCTACCTATATTAATACTCACTGCACATGGCTGCATTCCTGACGCAGTTGAGGCGATGAAAAAGGGCGCCTATTCCTATTTGACAAAGCCCTTCGATGACAAAGAACTCCATGCCTCTGTCGAAAAAGCTTTGTCGCAGAAACGAATGAGTCAAGAAATCATGCGACTCAAGATGTTGGTGAACGAGCTGTATGGAATGGATAACATCGTCGCCCGTAGCCCACAAATGCAGGCCCTTCTTCAACAAGTCAGTCGTGTGGCACACACTGACGCGACCGTCTGTATTTCAGGCGAAACGGGAACGGGGAAGGAAGTGATCGCCCGTGTCATCCACTGCAACAGCCTTCGATCGTCAGGGCCTTTCATTGGTGTCAATTGTGCAGCGATTCCCGAGGCTCTGTTTGAAAGCGAACTGTTCGGCCATATGAAAGGCTCTTTCACGGGTGCGTATCAAAACAAGATTGGCCTTTTTCAATCCGCTAACGGAGGCACACTCTTTCTGGATGAAATTGGCGAATTGCCTCTGGGACTTCAAGGGAAACTTCTACGAGCCATTCAGGAACGCGAGATTGTGGCTATTGGCGCTCGAGACCCCCTCAAAATTGACGTCCGTCTCATCGCTGCGACCAATAGAGATCTGAGCCAAGCCGTTCGAGAAGGCGAGTTCAGAGAGGATCTGTTCTACCGCATCCAAGTGGTACCGTTGCACATCCCACCCTTGCGGGGAAGACGACAAGATATTCCCTTACTCGCTCAACAATTTCTTAAGCGTAATGCTGAACGTCTTAACAAGCCCATTCGTGGATTCATTCCAGATGCCATCCAAAATTTAATGGTCTATGCATGGCCCGGGAATGTACGCGAATTGGAAAATGTGGTTGAGCATGCGGCGATCATGACAACCCAAGACATGATTACCGCAGACCTCATTCCTTTGTCTTCCCATTCGAGCAAAGGAAGACTCCCGCCACTCACCGAAGCCAAAGAATCTTTTGAACGAGATTATTTGCGCGACTTACTCCAGATTACTGAAGGTAATATTTCTCGGGCAGCACAAATTGCCGGACGTTATCGATCCGATTTTTATAAACTCCTAAAGAAATACCGGTTATACCCACTGGATAAACAGCAACTCTAACCTGCATCTCTGTGTCTGCCATCAATGCTCTCTCCCATCCTTACGATCATTAAAAGATCTTTTTGTCGATAACCACATCCCTCACCACAGAAATTTGCCTTCACTGATCCCGGAACCAGGGCGGGAGGACCCCACTCTTGAGGGTCAGGGCCTCCTCTTACTGTAAAGAATTCCGTCACAGTTACCGATTGAATACTTAAAATTCGATTAAGACAGACAGCAACGGGACCAAACAAATTTACAACCGATACTGATTGAGCACCGAAGATCCTTCACGCCCTAGGTTATCAGTGCCGGTGTGAAGGTGTATCCCGTTTCATCAGGAAAAAGACCCAGTCTGCACTTTTGACTACTCAAGCGAGGGAGCATGAACAGTACCATCGATACGCCTCGATTATCCAAATCCCGCATTCCACTTGAGGGAATCTATACCGTCCTTCTGATTGGCCTCTTGGGCTTCCTCTATAACGAAATACTTGTCGGCCTCGTTTATGACTGGGACACCGATCCAAACTATTCCCATGGTTTTCTCGTTCCCTTCATGTCGGCATACTTTTTGTGGGAACGCTGGAAACAACTCACGACACTGACGATCAAACCTAACGGATGGGGCATCCCCTTGCTTGG
>JAYWMS010000366.1:0-1720 GCA_035873215.1 Nitrospirota bacterium
GGCAAATCATCCTTTTGCGAGACGTAGAAGGGTGGAGCCCTGAAGAAGTCTGTGAGCTTCTTAATCTCTCGGTAGGAAATCAGCGGGTCATACTTCATCGTGCTCGAGTCCGTGTACGGGATTATCTCGCACCAGTCTTTCAGCCATCAGACTCGGCAACAAACCATAAAAAATAATGTAACGGAAACGGGCCGGGCCATACGGATAGGAAAGCAAATTGAGGAATCGATCTTTTACTCATATATCACGTATCTGTCTCTTGAATAAACGGCCTAAGGGGATTCACATGAAACACATCACCATCAAGTCATCCCTCCTGTTTCTTGCCATCATGAGTCTGGCTGGTGTGGCTTTCGCGGAAAGTGAAAAGCCCTTTGCTCCGAATGTGGACCTCAACACCGGCGCCATCAGCGTACCTGAGGATTATACCTTGTGGCCCACGCTCGGTACCTGGACCCATACCAAAATCGATGGGGGCGCTCCCAACATTCATGAATATCATGTTGTCTACACTCAGCCTAAGACAATCAAGTACTACAAAAAGAAGCGGCGGTTTCCCGACGGCGCGGTGCTGGTTAAAGAACTTCTCCATGCAGAGACCATGTCCATGACAACAGGTCCCGCGGTGGGGCATGCCACGACGCTCAAAGGCTTCTTTGTCCTCGTGCGAGATACGAAGGGCCGTTTCAAAAGCTCGCCGTTGTGGGGCGACGCTGGGGGTGGTCATTTTTCAATCCCGATGATCGCGTCAAAACAACATCCACGGATTATAAGGTTGATTGTGTGCCGTGTCATGTGCCTGCCAAGGCCTTAGCACCGCGGAATGCCAAAAAAGATGACAAATGGATTTATTCATTCGGGTATCCGGTACTCCGTAAAAAGTAAATGGAAGGCCACGTGAAAAAGAACACCATTTCGGATCTTTTGATGTTTGGGTTGTAGCAACCCAGCACGACTGGGCTGCTGATCAAACCAAATAGGATTCCCTTCAGACCGGAACACCCTCACGAGTCTGATGGAATATCGCAGAAAATAAGAGAGGGTATATAAGGAGAGTCATTATGCAAAAACAATCTTGGTGCAGGTCAGGGCTCTTGATGCTCTCACTGATAGGAGGTCTTGTCCTCCTGCTGGGCTTGGCCACAACCCCGGCCCTTGCAGAAAAAAAGCGAGTGTATAAGTTTAACAGTGCCGGCGAGTTGATTCAGCCAAAGGGCTATCGGGAGTGGATTTTCGTAGGAACCCCGCTGACGCCCAACGAGCTCAATGACGGAAAGGCGCCGTTTCCGGAGTTTCATGCCGTCTACATCCACAAGTCCGCTTATAAAAAGTGGAAGAAGACCGGTTCCTTCCCTGATGGTACGATCTTGATGAAAGAGCTGATAAGCATTGGCTCGAAGCAAGCCGCCAGCGGTAAAGGGTATTTCATGGGGGAGTACATCGGACTAGAGGCCACGATTAAAGACTCCAAGCGTTTTAAGGACGAGCCAGGCAATTGGGCCTATTTTAGTTTTACCGAGGAAGGCAAACCATTGAAGAAAACCGCCAAAGCCTTTCCCGCAGGCAAATGCAACATCTGCCACCAGGCGTTTGCCAAAGATGATTGGGTCTTCACGCAATATTACCCGGTGCTCCGAGCCGCAAAGCCAGGTCGGAAATAAACACGATTCCCAAACGTACATTCGTTCATAAACGGAGGTAGAAAAATGAAAATCACCTT
>JAYWMS010000443.1:0-2809 GCA_035873215.1 Nitrospirota bacterium
CTCTGCGCCCTTTTCTTGGGAGTGGGGTATGCAGGATGGATGGAACCTCAACTGACCCAAGCTGCGGAACAACAGTCCCTGTATACGCGCCTTGGTGGCTATGACACGATTTCCCAGATTATCGATCAATTCTTAGAGAAGATGTTTGCCGATCCTCAAGTGGGAAAATATTTTGTCGGTATGGGGACTGACACGAGGGAACAACTACGCCAAAAGAATAAGCTGTTGATGTGCAAGAATACGGGTGGCCCCTGCAAAATTATTAACAGGGGGATGAAACGTGCCCATGCAGGATTAGGCGTGACTGAGAGCGATTGGCAGATCACGACCTCTCACTTAGCTAGTACCCTGAAAAGTCTTAAATTGGGAGAGCAGGAGCAACGCGAGCTGCTTCTGATGATTAGTGGGCTGAAGAAGTATATTGTGGAACGTCCAGATTAATAAATGTTGCACCGAGCTTGTTAAGGCCATGAGCGAAGCCAGTACACAATCGTTAAGAGTCCTGATTGCCGATGACCATGCGGTTGTTCGTCAAGGCCTTAAGCACATTCTTTCCAAAACGACAGATCTTTTGGTCGTCGCCGAGGCAGAAACTGGCCTTGAAGTTATTGAGAAAACCCAAGCGATGGACGTCGATGTCCTAGTCATGGATGTGGAAATGCCAGAGAAAAACGGATTGGAAGTGTTGTCTGAATTAAAAATTTCTCATCCTAAATTACCTGTAGTCATTTTGAGTATCTATGCTGAAGATCAGTTTGGCATTCGTTTTCTGAAGGCGGGGGCTTCGGGGTATTTAACGAAGACGAGTGCACCGGATCAACTTGTGGAAGCGATACGACGGGTCGCCAAGGGAGGAAAATATGTCAGCCCGAACTTGGCGGAACGTATGGTACTCGATTTGGGGAAGGATTCAGAGCAACTCCCACATGAGTATCTTTCGGATCGAGAGTTTCAGGTATTTCATATGATCGCTTTGGGTAAACCTTTAAAGGAAATCGCCGCGGAACTGTCGATCAGTACAACCACGGTCAGTACGCATCGAGCACGCCTCCTCGATAAGATGAACATGGAAACGAATGCCGACTTAGTCCGCTATGCCAGCCAAAATGGCCTAACGAGTTAACGAACCTCCAAGAGTCCGCTCGGACTTACCTCACTCAACATCTTCGCCTCAACATTCGTAACCCTAATTCTCGGTGTCGTATTTAATCGACACAAAAATCATTTAACGATGACTCACGCATTCCCAACAATGAGGATATCCTGAACTACGTTCCTCCTTGTATCGTGTTCATAGTCGTGCAACAAGGATTAGAAAACCTTTTCTATATCGTTCAAAGGAGGAAGACATGATGGCGCACTGGAAATCGATTGTTCTTATTGTGGGAGTCTTGGGAGCCTGGGCCTGTACGGGGGGGGCACCGCCTGTTGCAGTTGCTGATACGTCCACGGGTGAAATGCAAGAGCAGTATGGGCCGGTGTTGAAATTGGAAGGGAAGGCGCGCAAGGAGATTAATGCCATCGCGAACATTATTGGTCCTGGTTCAAAGATGATCCCAATTGATGCCACCAAGGCCAGTGGGGAAATGTGTATGTTGGAGACGGTGACCAAGCACAATATGATCCACTTCTCGCAGACTCCCGAACAGACCCATGAGGACGTGGTCTATTTCATCAATCCTGCCACGTTTGTTTCCAATGGCCTCGATGTTGCCAAACTCCCGCGGCATCCAAATGAATTGGGAAAAATGAAGCCACTCCAATGGTACTACTATGATGGAACGTATGTGGAACCGCATCAAGGGTCACAATTGAACAAAGAATTTGTGATCATGAGCATTGATGTGAAATAGCACGCCTTCTAACCCGAAATCTGTGAAGCGTGATCCGTCGTCCGTATCGAGGAAAAAAACGAAATACGAGCAACCGACGACGACTATCGATATAACGCCTTCAACTGCTGAATCCGGGATAAGAAGGAGTGAAAAGATCATGAGAAATTGGAAATTTGTCTTTGGAATGATTACGCTTGTTATCACTGTGATGCTGAGTCCGTTTGTAGGCACTTCGCCGAGCTGTGCTGAGAATAGAGAAAATGGAAATTTGGAACAACCAACGACCTTGTATGAGCGTCTCGGAGGGTATGATGCCATCTCAGCAGTTGTTGATGAATTTCTTCGGAGAGTATGGGATGATCCAACAGTCGGTCGATTTTTCGTGGGTATGGGAACAGACACCAGGAATCAGTTGGCGCAAAAGAACAAGAACCTCTTGTGCTATAACACCGGCGGACCCTGTAAGAAAATTAACCGTCCATTAAATGTGACTCATGAGGGATTGGGTATTTCCAATCAAGAGTTTGATATCGTTATGAATCACTTGGACTATACCCTCAACGACTTCAAAGTTCCTGACCGTGAGCGAAAAGAAGTCATGGCCAAGGTTCGGAAACTCCGTTCTTATGTTGTTGAAAGAAAAGAATGAAATTCATGAAATTGATGTTGGTTAACGGATATCCTTAAAGAACGCCGGTGTCAGAAGAGGCAAGCGAAACTCGACACTGAGGATAATGAGGAAGACTCTGGCCAGACTTCGCCAGATTCCCATTTGGACGAATTTCCGAGAGTCCGTGATGACCGGGGGAGCGAGGAGCATTGGGGTAGTGTGCCGAATCAGTTCTTCGCAGAAGGCCACATCTTCGAGTATGGGTTGATGGGGAAAGCCGCCAAGTTTCTGAAACAGCGATTGACGGATGAAGAGTGCCTGGTCGCCATAAATAATCCGTGAATACCGGCAGCGGAAATTATCC
>JAYWMS010000457.1:0-5351 GCA_035873215.1 Nitrospirota bacterium
GAATAAGTTCGCAGCACCCACGCCATACACGGTCGCGACGAAGGCCACAGCGATACCACCACCCAGCTTTGAGGGGTCGGCCAGGTTTTCCATGACGTGAATAAGCCCCAACACGGCACCGATAATACCGACGGTCGGTGCATACCCACCTAAAGCCTCCCAAACTTTTCCGGCCAGGTTGTACTCTTCCTCATACATTTCGACTTCTACTTCTAAAATCTCTCGAATCTTTGGGGGTTCCGTTCCATCGACGACCAATTGGAGGCCCTTTGCCAGGAGTGGATCTTCGATAGTCTTCATCTTACCTTCGAGGGCCAGAAGGCCCTGTTTACGACTCAGGTTCGACAGCTCAACAATTTCCGAAATGAGTCCCTTCATATCCACATGGACATTAATAAACGCCAATTTTGCCGACGTCATGCCCTTCATAAAGATGGACATCGGAAATTGGACCATCACAGCCCCGACCGTGCCACCCGCCACGATAATGAAGGCCGTGAGTTGCATGAGCGAGCCGATATGTCCGCCTTCGAGATGCTGGCCGCCAACGATAGCCCCAATAGAAAGGACCATGCCGAGGAGTGTGAGAATATCCATGGTGAACGAGAGCCTTTATCCAAAAAAAAGAACTACTTCCCTAACAGTCGCTGTAAGTCCAATAAAATGAGGAGACGAGAATCGATTCGCCCAACGCCCTTGTGAAATTCGGCTCCACCACCACCCTTACTGGGGGGAGGAGGCTCGATGAGACTGGTGGGAATTCTGAGCACTTCTGACACGGAATCCACGATGAGGCCAATCACGATTCGGCCGACGTCAACCATCACAATACGCGACTCCTTCGTGCGTTCGGCAGCAGAAAGTCCAAAGCGGAGTCTGAGATCAACAATCGGGATGACTTTGCCTCGCAAATTGATGACGCCCTCCACGTAATGAGGCGCTTTCGGCACTTCCGTGATCTCCACCATCCGAATGATTTCTTGAACGTCCAAGATATCGATCGCGTATTCTTCAGTTCCGATTTTGAAACTCACAACTTCAGACATTTCTTCCAATAATGAATCCGACATATCAGACTCGATCTGAGTCTTGGCACCTGTAATCATCATAGGAGTACCCTCCCTGACTGCGACTTCACGCCACAACGACTCGTTTCATATCTCTGCTCATTCTCGTTTATCATTCCGTTTCCTGCATAGATCGACCATGAATGCGGCTAACCAGTTGCAGCGCTCTTTAAACTGGGTCCCCTTCGAACCGGAGCTTTGGACTGCATGGCTTGTACTTGCGATGGTATTTCCTGAGCCAACCATGAAAGAGAGACAATGCGATCCGAGCATCCATATTCGGCCATGGCCTTTGGCATGCCGAGCCAACGCCTCAATCCGGACATCCCTAAAAGCGGTCACACGGTCGACGTCTTGGTGCAGGTTGGTTAAACAGACGTTTCCAATGCATCCGCACAATATGGTTCGGGATATTGACAATGATTGTATTCCTATCAAGACCCGACCAATTGAAACCGCTTGATATCACTTTGCAATTGAGTCGCCATACGTGACAGGTCACTCGTTGCCTCGACGACCTGCGAAACGCTGCCTTCATTTTGCTGACTCAAACCGGCTACGGATTGCATACCTCCTGCGATCTGCTCCGTGGCGCTGCTCTGTTCATCGATGGAACCGGCTAGCTGCTGGACCATCTGTGTGACTTTCTGCACGCCCGACACAATGTCTCCCAACCGCAAACCTGCCTCATTGACGAGCTTCATCTCCTCTTGCACTTCACGCGTACCTGTTTCCATCGACGCCACAGCATCTTTCGTCCCAACCTGGACTGTTTCAATGACTCCAGCGATTTCTTTCGTGGCTTTGCCGGTTCGTTCAGCCAGCTTTCGCACTTCATCCGCCACGACGGCAAATCCCCGTCCCTGTTCGCCGGCGCGTGCGGCTTCAATGGCGGCATTCAAGGCCAATAATTTTGTCTGGTCGGCAATGTCCTCGATCACGCGATTGATTTTCCCGATCTCCTGAGAACGTTGTCCCAAGACTTGTATCCGTTCCGCCGACACATGCATGGTGTTCCCGACAGCCTCCATTCCCTTAATTGAATTCGAAACGACTTCACCACCCATTCGTGCGGTTTCGCTGAGCTCCTTCGCCGTCGTGGCCATCACTTGCGCATTCTTCGTCATTTCATTGGCCGTCGCGGACATTTCTTCGACCGCCGACGCGACATGAGTAGACTGCTGTGACTGATCACGACTGGCTTGGCCGACCTGTGTTCCATTCACAGAGAGTTCCTCTGCGGCCGTAGCGACCGATTGGGCCATTTCCGCCGTCTGCCCAATCTTCAAACTCAGATTGTCAAGGAATTGGTTGAACGCATGGCCCATCTGACCCAACTCATCCTGAGAAGAGTTGGCCGGCACCCGGTCGCGCAAATCACCCTGTGAAGCTCTTTGTGCCACCTTTACGATGGGGTTGATTTGCCTGACCGCTCGACGGCCGACAAGGATACCGAAGGGAATAAGAACTCCCAAACAGACAAGCGCGGCCATCCATCCATTCTTTTGAAACGAATAGGCCGCCGCAAGCGCTTGGTCAACAGGCACGCGCACCAACACCGACCAATTCATGCCCGGATATCCCAGGACTCCTCGAAGATGGGTATAGCCAGCCATTTGCCAGATTTGTTTTCCGACATTTTCTGATACCTGGAAACCATCCTGCCCGGCCACCACCTCTTTTGCTACTTGGACACCCTTTCCAACCAGATTTAATTTGAACAATACATTTTGAAGATCATGCTGGATCGCTTCCGATCCCGTCTTGGCAGGATCATAATCAATGATCACTTGTCCGTTTCCATTCAATATGGTGATTTCGGCCCTACTAGAACCGGAATCTTTGAGATCCAGATAGGCGGATTGAATAATCTCTTCCACCAGGGAAAACTTTGCACGGTTTGACCAATAGCCAATCACCTGGCCTGTCTCACTGTACACAGGCGCAGTAAATCCAAGTGTGAGCGCATCATCGTTTTGGTACGCCATTCTTACAAAGGGATCCACATGCACATCTTCAATAAAGGTGCCGGTTGATTGGTCATTCCCATGTGAAGTAAATACCATTTTGGTCGTGAATTGTTGGGTCTGAGCGGCTTTAAACCATGCCGCATCACGATAGTTCCGTTCAAAGAGTTGTTGGCTCGCAATAGGTCTTCCTTCGGCATCAAGGGAATTCACGGCTACTAAATTTCCAGCAGTATCGACCATTATCGTCAAATAGTAGATACCATATGTGGCTACATACTTATTCATCGCCATCGTGATGGCATTGGTTTCTGATCGATCCCCCCAATTCGAGACACGCTGTACCACCTCATTAACCCCAAAAGCCTGAACATCTCCATACCGCTCGAACAGGTTGCGATCGATCTTGTCTGCAATGGCTGCGCTTTGCGACTGCAATCGTTTTCCCGCGCTTTCTTCAATGATATCGGTGGCGGAAAAAGCCATGTAGGCCATACCCGCGGTGGGGACAACGCTAAACACCAATAACAAACACACCATTTTTGTGGTTAGACAAAATTTTCCGCCCCGACCCTTTGCTTGACTCATGTTGCCTTCCCCCCACCCCAGTCTAAGCAGGCTACAGTCTTTTATTGCTATTTGTTCGTATCTGCTGTGGAAACTGGGCTCAATCTATATCCCTACTCTCCAACACCCCTATCTTCCTCTTCTATTACTATCATTATGGACAGCCGCCTCATGTTCCGCTGTCTCTACTTCCGTGACTCGCTGAACACACGATGAATCACTTCACGCAAATTGACCACATCAAACTTCGTGACATAATCCGTGACGCAGAGGTATTTCCCCAATGCTTCCGCTCGTTCAGCGATGTCTTTTGCGCGCGCTAAAGCTTCCCGCCCGTGTTTACTTCCTCATGAGTCATGCCCATTCGATCCAGGGCTTTTGCGAGTTGTTTTCTAGCTACTATCGAATCATCGGCGATTAAGGCATGTTTTCCATTGGTTACAGGTCTTATTTCAAGCCCGCCATAGGCTTCTTCATCAGGTCGATCGGTGATTTCAGCCAAAACTTTCTCGACATCCAAAATCAAGAATATGCTACCATCTTCCAGTTTTGTAACGGCCGTGAAAGCCCCTTGTCGATCTGTTCTTCGTACAACTGTTTTTCGTATGACGGAGATCCCTAACAGGTATTCCAACTCACATTTGCTATCCCACCAACGACATATTCGAAGACAACAAGGCCCCCACCTTTTGGACCATGTCGGCCATGTCCAAGATCAGGACCACTTTGCCATCTCCAGTGATCGTGGCTCCAGCCACTCCACTCACGCCTTCTAAGAATTCACCCAGGGGTTTGATGACAACTTCTTCCAGCGCACGTATGCGATCCACGACAAGGCCCAATCGCCGTTCTCCAACCGCGACGACGACGACATAAAACTCTTCTGCCTGCACAGATGGGACTCCGAACTCATCGGCCAGTCGCAACAATGGAAGGATCCGTTCACGTAAATTCAGCACGGTTCGGCCATTGATCGTTTTAATATCGTCCTTGGTCACTTTGACCGCTTCCACGACTGATGCCAGCGGGATGGCAAACGTTGAACATTCCACTTCCACCAGCAGCGCTTGAATAATCGCGACGGTCAGCGGCAACTTGATCGTCACTTGACAGCCCTTGCCGGGAAGGGAATCCAACTCAATACTCCCATTCATACGTCCAATGTTTGTCCGCACGATATCCATACCGACGCCTCGACCGGACACGTCACTGACTTGTTCCCCCGTGCTGACCCCGGTGAGAAAAATGAGGTTCATGGCATCACGGTCATCCATTCCGGCCAATTCGCTCGCGGACACCAATCCTTTTGACAGCGCTTTCGCCCTGAGCTTCTCCACTGGCAAGCCGCGCCCGTCATCTTCGATGCGAATCACGATGCTGTTGCCTTCTTGGGAGGCCGACAGCCTGACATACCCTTCGGGATGCTTTCCAGATTCCTGCCGTTCTTGGATTGATTCAATGGCATGGTCGATGAAGTTGCGGACCAAATGAACCAAGGGATCACCCAGTTCATCCGCCACGGATCTGTCGACTTCCGTCTCTTCACCGGATAATTCCAAACGCACCTGTTTCCCTAGTGTATTCGCAAGATCACGAACCAGTGCAAAGACTTTCCGAATGGGCACCATGCGTGTTTTCATGACAGCCAGTTGCAGGTTAGTGGCCACCAAATTGATTTGTGCCACCGTCACGCCTAGCTCACGAACCAATCCGTCATTCTGGTACCGCTCTTCCAGTCCATTACTCAGTT
>JAYWMS010000485.1:0-10887 GCA_035873215.1 Nitrospirota bacterium
AGCTCGGCGACAATTGGTTTTTCGCCAACCAGGCCAAAAGACCCTGCATTTCGAGCACGCTCGCGTTGTTCCTCTAAGGCACGTTGAAACCCTTCCAGGTCAGTGACCAACCCTTGTTCACGCGCGGTTTCTTCGATCAAATCCAGGGGGAACCCGTAGGTGTCGTACAGTTTGAAGACACTTTCGCCGTCAAGGGAACCTCGAATTTCGGCTTTGGCCTCATTGACCATGGCATTGAGAATCGGCAACCCCTGATCAAGCGTCCCGATAAATCGCTCTTCTTCTCTTTCGACCGCTTCGACGATGCCCTTCTCAGCTTGACGCAACTCGGGATAGACCCCTTCCATCTGATTCACCACCGCACCCGTCAATTCATGGAGGAACGGTTTCTTAATCCCTAGTAAACGCCCATGGCGTGATCCACGTCGAAGAATACGGCGTAGCACATATCCCCGGCCTTCGTTCGACGGCAGAATGCCATCGGTAATCATAAAGGTGATCGCCCGCAAATGATCAGCAATCACTCGCAGAGATCGGTCTGACACCGCGTCCTTTCCGTAGGTATGGCCCGTCCTTTCGGCAATGACTGCGAGAAGGGGCGTAAACACATCGCTGTCATAATTGCTTGACACCTTCTGCACGACGGCAGCCAACCGTTCCAGCCCCATCCCGGTATCGATGCTAGGCTTGGGCAGGGGATGAAGTATGCCTTCCGCGTCACGGTCGAACTGCATGAAGACCAAATTCCAGATTTCCAAGTATCGATCGCAGTCACACCCCACGGCACACTCAGGCCGGCCACAGCCAAGGGCCACCCCTTGATCAAGATGAATTTCTGAACAGGGCCCACAGGGGCCTGTGTCGCCCATTTGCCAAAAATTTTCCTTTTTCCCCAACCGCACAATACGTGCGGAAGGCACGCCGATTTTTTTCTCCCACAACTCAAATGCTTCGTCATCATCTTGGAAGACCGTCACCCAGAGTTGGTCGGCAGACAATCCAAGCGTGTTCGTCAAATACTCCCAGCTGTAGCGAATGGCATCTTCCTTGAAATAATCCCCAAACGAAAAGTTGCCCAACATTTCAAAGAAGGTATGATGCCGTCGGGTATAGCCGACATTTTCAAGGTCATTATGCTTGCCCCCCGCTCTCATACATTTCTGTACGGATGCCGCTCGGGAATAGGAGCGAGATTCCTCACCAAGGAACAACCCCTTGAATTGATTCATTCCAGCATTGGTAAACAACAGAGTGGGGTCCCCTTGAGGAATGAGGGGGGCACTCGGCAGGAGGGTGTGATCGTATTGGGAAAAGTAATCCAGAAATGATTGCCGAAGATCTTTTGCACTACGCGACGATACTGTCATCTTGGCCTTTCCTTTTGGGGCCTGCTGAGAAAGTATGTCCTGAGCCACGTCGAAGGGGCCGCCAACGGCGCCCTTTTCTCGTGAACGGCAATCGATGACCTAGCTTACGCACAGATTCCTCAATCAAGCATACAGGTGTTTTACCTATGCGTCACGGCACAGATCACGAAATTTGCGGTTTTGAACAGGTCCCTTGCCTATGGATGGTGCATGGAATTGGTACGATGGGATTGGCTTTAAAAATTTTCAGGTTACTCAACAGTTCATTAAAACTATGCTGGGCCTCATTAGTGCAAGAAATAATTACCTATACTTTTGTTGATCGCCACCGCAACAACCACGTAACTAGTTTGACTTGCCAGACTCATTTCTCCGTAGTCGGCGATTTTTTTGAACTCCCTTTTTCTTCAGGGGCAGATGGTACGACGGCGACTACCAAACCAGCCATCTCCCGAACCTGTCGCTCAATCTTGTCGGCAATATCCACATTACTCTTCAAAAACGCCTTCACAGCTTCTCGCCCTTGGCCAAGGCGTTCGTCATTATAGGAATACCAAGCCCCGGCTTTATCTACCACCTTCTTTTCAACACCGAGGTCGACAATTTCTCCAACTTTAGAAATCCCGGCATCAAACATGATGTCGAATTCGGCTTGCTTAAACGGTGGCGCAGTCTTATTTTTCACCACTTTGACGCGAACGCGATTTCCCGTCACTTCCTGACCATCTTTAATCGATTCAATACGACGTATATCCAATCGAACTGAAGAATAAAACTTCAGGGCATTCCCGCCTGTCGTTGTTTCCGGATTGCCAAACATCACGCCGATTTTCATGCGAATCTGATTGATGAAGATCACGGTCGTGTGCGATTTGGAAATAGCCCCTGTCAATTTCCGTAGTGCTTGAGACATCAGCCGGGCCTGAAGGCCCATATGGGAATCCCCCATTTCACCTTCGATTTCTGCACGGGGAACTAAGGCTGCCACGGAATCGATAACCACGATATCGACAGCCCCACTTCGAACTAACGTCTCCGTAATTTCGAGGGCTTGCTCTCCTGTATCCGGTTGGGCAACCAACAGATCATCGGTCTTCACCCCTAACTTTTTGGCATACGTCGTATCCAACGCATGCTCGGCATCCACAAACGCTGCCGTTCCACCACTCTTTTGACTTTGGGCGATCACATGCAAACACAAGGTCGTTTTCCCGGATGATTCCGGTCCAAAAATCTCGACGACCCGTCCCCGAGGTAGTCCGCCAACACCAAGAGCAATATCCAACCCCAAAGAACCAGTCGAGACCGCAGGGATATCGGTCAGCACTTCCCCGCTTCCTAACTTCATGATGGACCCTTTCCCGAATTGCTTCTCAATTTGGGTCACCGCCAAGTCTAAGGCTCGTTTCTTTCCGTCTTTATCCCCTTTGTCCTCACTCCGATCACTCATGTCTTGCCTCCATCCTCAAAATCACCGGTCATCAAAAATAAGGGCTCCATCATACTTAAAACCTGCCAATCTGGCCAACAGGCTCTTTCACCTCATTAGCGGCCTTGTCAAAGGGAATGTTGAAAAAAACCGCCAGTGGCGTTCTCGCCCTTTTGCCGTGCTCACGTACTATGAGTAAGCTCCGCGCGTCAAATGGGCTGCGGCCTTGCTGGACGAACTTTTTTGAACATTCCCTCCAACTGATGAGGCCCGTCTTATCATGGGCTTGTATTGGCCAACGGAGTGAAATATTCAACAGTCCCCAAAGCATTTTTCAGGAAGATCAAACCTACCTGAACGAAGCCTCAGGCCTTTTGAAAAGGTATATCCCAAATATGAGTGTAGACAGACCCAGTTGGCCTTAGGTCACTCTTAAAAAGCGTGACTCTTTCAACTATTACAGGGCCAAATCTCATGGAACGAGTTAACATCTCTTTTTGGTTCAACGCTTGGCCAAATCGCTGGTGATCCTTCTTAATCCGAGCCAATGTCACATGAGGATGAAAGGGTTTACCTTCTTTGGGAAAACCAAGTGGGATTAATGCTTCATCTACGTTTGCGGCCACAGCCAATACTTGTTCATTTCCCGAGGTAATCCCAATCCAGAAGATTCTTGGTGCCTTGCAATGTGGGAACACTCCAAACCCTTGTAATTCAATGGAAAAGGACATTATTTCCTTCAATCCCAATGTGGCTGAATCCCGAATTGCCTCAATCTGATCATCAGGGGTATCTCCAAGAAATTTCAGGGTAACGTGCAAGGCATGGGGACGAACCCAGGAAGCAGCAGGTAGTTGACCTTGCAACTCTTGTTGGTTTTTGACGATTGATTCACGAACATCTAATGGTAGATCAATGGCTAAGAAAGTCCTTTGCATACCCGACCTTCCGTTAATCCAGAATGGGCAAACCGGATAAGTAGCGCCTGACGGTATCGAGGGCACCTTGCGATGATCGCCATTTCACCATTTCACGATTCCCCTGAAAGCGAAATTCTTTTGTAAAGACCCCGTCAGGAGTAGCTAAACCTACATACACCAGACCAACCGGTTTTTCTGGCGTACCTCCCGTCGGACCGGCAATGCCGGTGACGCTCAATCCGAGAACTGTCCCGCTCCGTTTTCGAATTCCTTTAGCCATAGCCCGTGCTACTGGGGAACTGACCGCTCCATGTCTCCGGAGTAATGAGGAAGACACTCCAAGCAGGTCAATTTTAGACCGATTGCTGTAACACACGACGCCACGCTCCAGATAGTTTGAACTCCCTGACACCTGCGTCAGACGATGACCAATTAACCCACCCGTACAGGACTCTGCCAAGGCAATCGTGGAGCCACCAGCCCAGAGCTTTTTCCCAATGACCGCTTCCATCAGCTCATCATCAAATCCATACACAAATGGCTTTAAGCGGGAGGAAATCCTTTTAAGCAAAACTTCTATCTCTCCTTCACTATTTATCTGATTAAGCTTTCCTATTCTAACGTTTCGAATGGTATTTTTACTTTGCGGAACTTCCGTGAGAGAAACGGAAACTCCCAGGGGAGTAGCCAGCAATCCTACGCGAATTCCAAGGTACTGGGGTACAAATTCCGCGATGAATTCATCAACCACCCCTTCAATAAGACCAAAAGTGTGAAGGGTGCGAGATCGAATCGGAGCGGTACAGTAACCCTCTTTCAACAAAAGGGGTAGCACCGCATCACTAAACATTTGCTTGGCCTCATGGCTCACCCCTGGCAGACAAAAGAACCGACTTCCCTTCCATTTCAGGGAAAATCCCGGAGCGGTCCCCACAGAGTTTTGTAGGAAATCTGCACTAGTCGGGAGAAAAGCTTGCCGATACTGATTCTTTGTGATGGATCTACCTTGTAGAAGGAACCTGTCCTTAATGGCTTGCATCGCCTGGTTACGGCGACGCAATTCACGCCCCATGACTTTGGCCACGGCTTCCCTGACAAGGTCATCAACTGTTGGCCCAAGTCCACCTGTTACTATCACGACTTTGGCTCGTCGAGCCGCGATAGTCAGAGCTTGACAGATGTTTCTCAGGTCGTCCCCGACCACTGATTTAAACCTCACCTCGATGCCATGTTGCGCTAACATCTCAGACAAAAAAACCGAGTTCGTATCCGTGCGTCCTCCCAGAAGAAGTTCGGAGCCAATCGGAATAATTTCTGCGATGATCATTGATTAAAATCCGTTAGGAAAACCGGACGTGGCTAGTGTCAATGTTGCAGTCTGATCCAACAAATAATTTGGGAACTCAGGCCCTGATCAGAAAACCCACAAAGAACCTATGATAAGAGGATCAGCCACTGCACACCATGTCGCCACATTAATTGGAGGGAGGCAAGATGGCAAGATGCGAATGAGGGAAAGCGTTGATCGATTAGGCACCAACTATTAGGGTACATAGCGGGTTGATAAGAGTCAGAGCAATACGTTGACACGGCTTGGACCTGCAACGAGTGCTCTAAGGAGAAGGGCCATCATTTTAAGCCATACTGACTTCCATACAGAAGTGGCACCGTGAATTCATTGACAATATCAGAGAAAAAT
Source organism: Nitrospirota bacterium (assembly GCA_035873215.1). Lineage (GTDB taxonomy): Bacteria > Nitrospirota > Nitrospiria > Nitrospirales > UBA8639 > JAYWMS01. The sequence goes on from JAYWMS010000485.1 coordinate 5,416, forward strand.
TGCTAGAAATCTAAATCGTCAATTTGCATTTTATTTGATAAGTCAGGGAGGCACCAATATGGCTGATGCCAAAGAACCAGCCGCGCGGCAGTTCGTGAATTTTAGCTACCATAAGGTTGATCCTGCTTGGCGGCGTCTCCCACAGGAACAGCGCCACGCTGGCAAACAAGAATTTGTCCGTGCGATCGAAGAATACACCGGGAAGATCATCATGGTGCCCTATACTACGGTTGGCATTCGAGGCGATTGCGACTTTTTGCTCTGGCGTATTTCCTACGAACTCGAACTGTTTCAAGAGCAAATGGCCAAGATCCTAGCTACGGGCCTTGGCCAATATCTGACGACTCCCTATTCGTATTTGTCGATGACCAAAAGATCCGTCTACGTCGACAGCCACGTCCATGAAGGACAAGACAGCCGTCGATTAAAGATCACGCCGGGGAGAAGCAAGTATATCTTCGTTTATCCTTTCGAAAAAACACGGGAATGGTACCTTCTGACAAAGGCAGCTCGTCAGGGCATGATGGACGAACATATTGAAATTGGGCATAAGTACCCCTCTGTCAAACTTAATACTACCTATTCGTTCGGGTTAGATGATCAAGAGTTTGTCGTCGCCTTCGAAACAGATCATCCTGAGGATTTCCTTGATCTGGTCATGCATTTGCGTGAAGCTGAAGGCAGTCGTTATACCAAACGTGACATACCGATTTTCACCTGCATCAGGAAAAGTCTTAAAGAAATGGTCGATACCTTGGGTGGATAACACTTGCCTTCTTTGGTTTCTTCCTCAATAAGATTTCGCTAGTACAATCACACACTCCCCCTAGGCCCTGTTCTTTCTTGTTCCTATTGGCTCCTAGAATGAGAACAAATAGCCCGCTATCCTCCCCACTATTATGCCCGGGAATGTTTCTCCAACTACATTAAGCCCTCAAAATTCCATTCCAGGGGCTTTCCTTTCAATGTTTTTGCCTGGATCAGGTCAATGGGTTCGGGGATATCCGACCCAGGCGATATGGATATTCGGAACCGGGGTCTTCCTCGGCATAGGCACCTGGCAACTGAGCATAATCGGTGGCTCAGGGGCCGGGTTCTTTTTTGGTCTGCTCATCATTCTTCCTTGGTGGTGCCTTCAAGCCTATGCGGCCTACCTCCCAAGTCCGAAGGGACAATGGGAAACACTAAAACTAATATGGGAACGTGGTCATGATATGCGATACCTTGGAGGCTTGTTCCTAATCACTGCCGTAACAGACCTGTACATCATTCTCGTTAATCCTGAATATGCACTGACGGTCTTTTGTTCAAAACCAGGGGGCCCCTTGGGCGTCTTAGCCAAAGCACAATCCCCTATTCTCCATGTCGCCATCGGCTATGGTTTTCTACGATTACAGAGATGGTCACTATTTGTGTATTTGGCTTATGCTAGTTTTGGGTTGTTAAATTCCATGGCGAATTATGCGTGCCTTGGATTTGGTCGAATTCGCATGGTATTTTTCTTCTCATTGTTGGCGTTTTCCGCCTACGTCATCTGGCGTAGGAAATGCTTCAGTCCTCAGAATCCTTCAGCCTTGGCCTCCCCAAGCCTCTGATCGATCTCGCATTTTTGACAGATCTGAATCCAGTATGCTATCCCCAATTCAATAGGTTTTTTAATGGGACCCTATGGAAGAACATCAAGAAAAGGACGTTCTGTTCGCGTTTCGGCATAAGGATGGCGCTGTCAGCCTTTATGCAGATGAAGACTGGGCCATGGAACGAGGGATTGATCCGGAACAATTAGTCCTGGTTGAAATTCCCCGTGAGCTTTTTTCCTCGGGAACAGTCCAAGAGTTGCGGGAATACGTGGCCACATTTTTGGAATCACAAGAGAACCAAACGCCGTCCTAGAAACGTACGGAACACATATGACACAAACAATTCCAACGTTGACCATTGACCTCATTGAATCCGTGATTGAAGCCCTTCCAATACAGAACCGGGCGATGATTCGGCTATTGCTACTGCAATATCTTGATCTATCTCAAGAAGACATATTGTATATGTCTGAGGACCAACCTGATTCTCGGTTCCAGGCAGGTGGACAACCGGAAAAGAAAGCTTCCTACACAGAAGGTGCCCGGGATATCAGTGCGCGAGCAGACCAATATAGGAACTACTTCCATCAGAAACGCGAGAGACCCTGGCTCCAGATTGATTGTCTGAAGAAACAGATTTCTCTAACAGATGTACAGATTCAAGCTGCTGAAAATGTTCTGACCGAGCGATTCGAGGTTGATGCCTTTAGCTTAAAGAATCGCAAACAAGGGGCTGTGTCGGCATTGCCAAGACCTGAAATTCGGCAACTCGACAGGAAATGGGAACAGGAAGAAATCACCGAACCGGAATATCAAACCACTCGTTTACTCATTGAGTATCAAACTCTACTCCGCCGTCGTGAACGTCAGCAGCGACGCCTCAATGTCTCCAAACGAGATTTCGAGAACTCCGGCATTTCTCCGATGCAAGACCATGAAATCGGCCATATCTGGGGCATCCCATTGGGCAGTCTTTCTGGACGGAAGGTCAAAGCTCTGCACCTGTACCTCACCACATTACAGACAAAACTGGATACCATGCAGGCTATTCCCGATCCTTCTCAAGGCCGTGTCGATTTATGGCGGGAAACAATTTCAGCCCTTTCCCACAAACGAGTCGATCGTTCAATCGTCAGTTTTATGGGTGGGATCGAGCGTACTGAAGAGGCACTTTTAGAAAAGTTGGAATTCTTTGGCAACAGCACGATGCCGGAAGAGCAGGAATCGACGTTTTGGCAAACTATGACGCGAATCCATGATACAGAACATAGCGGTGCATGGTTTGAGAATTCCCGTGCGATTTTTGCCCTGCAACGTTTCTCAGCCATACTTTCTGAGATCGACCCCACTCTTGATGATGTAGAGCAAGACCTTCTACTCATGGTCACACCGAAGACCAAGGCAGAATCGTTGGCCGTTCCGGAAGAGGAAGAAAAGTCGGCGGAACTCAGCGTGGAAGCCCTCGGGGTCTTAAATGCGCTCATCGGTGAAAGCGACGATAAACGCCGGACCTAGCTTAGCCAGTCGGTGGCATGACCACATAAGTAGGTCGGTTCAATCTCGCCCCTCCATACAAAAGACCCCTTGTCTGTTCTTTTTGCATGTTTGCCAGAAACATAGATTAGAAGGAAGTGGAATCATATCCACAATAATCTTCATGCCTATCCTTACCGACACCACTTGGTAGCTAAGGAGCGAGGGTGAAAAATGGCCTGCCCAGTAAGGCCTGGATAGTAATGGGTAATGAGAAACGAGCGGGAAGTAACAGGAAAATTTCTCACTTATCACCCTTCACTCTCGGTCAGGGGAAGGAGATAGGACGACCAGGAAATCGCCTCAAAATAGGCGGTTTTGACACATTCGGCTTCTACTCCGTTCCCAGGCACTACATCCCATTCTCCGCGTTCATAGGCCATCACACAATTCAGTATAAATCCCATGGCTCTTTCGTGATCGGTTAACGCCTGCCCAATATCCTCTTACAACGGAAGCTGTTCTTACAATATCTTGGATGGCTTGGTCCAAATCTCCATCCAGCACTGAAGACAAACCGCAAAACATTTGACCGGATCCGGCACATGCTTATTCGGCCCACTTGTCGGCACATGCAGGCCCAGACCATGACTGTGACAAGCTACTCAACTGGTTTTTTCTTGAAGCCTCCCCCAATAGGAGCAAACCTGCCCGGATTCTCAGCCGTTCCGTTCTTACGACCTAGTTGGCTTCGTTGATAGAATCCTCTTGCTTCGTCATGACAAGAATGATGGAATTCATGTACCGCAGGGCTTGCGGACTTAGAGACAGATCTTCATTCAGAATCCGCTCATGTTCACATGTTTTAAGGGCTGGATCGTGCATCTGCGCCAAAAGGGCCATCCGATTAGCCGAAAGAGGCTTGCCAGCAATAACATTTGGCTTACAAAAGAAGTAACCTTGAAAATAATCGAACCCCAATTCTCGACAAAATTCAAAATCCTCGTACGTTTCAACTTTTTCGGCCAGGAGTTTGACTGGATATTGCCTTAGAATGCCCACATGTTTCTCAATAGAAGCACGATCTAATTCCAAAACATCGACTTTTATAATATCCGCAAGCTCAACTAATGGTTTCAGCGACTCATGGTAGACAAAATCGTCTAAAGCAATGCGATATCCAAGGTTGGAGAGACGCCGAAGTGCATCAATCAGCTCCTGATCCACATCGAGATTTTCGATCACCTCCAACACCACGCGATTCTTGGGAAGTGCCATACAGAAATTCCCCAGCACGAAATCGCGCGTGAGGTTGATAAAGGCCAAGTGTTGATCAACAATATGGTCCAAGCCGATTTCGATGAACGTATTCAACATGACCTGTGCCGTTGCAGCATCGCCATCCGTAAAGGAAGCCTTATTCACTTGACTGTTGCGAAACAACAGCTCATACCCGAATACTTTCAGACTTCGCTCGTAGATGGGTTGCCTCCCAACAAAAGCTGTATTGAAATTTGCAGTTTTTCCTGAGTGCTTATTTCGCATGACTTTCAACCAATAATCCTATAATACGGTTTTCTTCTGAAGCCTACTGTCGGGAGTCCTAGTGAAACATGAATAAGGTTAGACATGAATCATCCCAACCCAGCTTAAAGAAGGATCGAGGAACCTTTGACCAACCACGATTTTTTTAATAATCGAGCCTCTGGTGGGCTTAGCTCTTTTATCCCAGTAAACCTCGGGGAATTGGTTTTCGATCCTTTCCACTTCCAACGCAACCAAGCTCTTCCATGGGAATTGTCGGAACCTAGGTATGTGTGGTATAGAAACAGGGTGCCCTATTGGCTTTGCGTTTTAGATGGCGGTGTAGCTCAGTTGGTAGAGCAGCGGACTCATAAGCCGCGGGTCACCCGTTCAATCCGGGTCACCGCCACCATTTTTCAATGACTTATCAGTTCAGCGCTCTATACCATCCTTCCTTGGTGGCACCCGGGTTGGGAATTCGCCTCATTTTCCCCTGGTTTGCCTTCTCATCAAGCTTTTTGACCCATTCTGAATTTGCTACTCGAAGAAATAGACATACCCATCCCTCGTTACTTGGTTAGATGAAAGTCCTAGTTGAACTTGCACGTGCTAGGGCGAGCCCCCTGTGTGGGTAACTCCAATGCATAAGTATGTCCGAGATCATGGAACCAAACAATACGCATTTCTGCTTTGGTGAGACTCCGCCCCCAGGTACGCCGTAGATTTTGGTGATCCCACATCTCTTCCCATCATATATAATTCCTGTATCTTCGCTTCTTCGCTCAAACCTAAAGACCTTGTCAGTGCGACCTGGTTATTCCTACCATAGTCCTAAACAGGCAAGGTTCAGGATGGCTTGCGGTGGACGCGATAAACTACCACTTAACAGCCATAG